>JAITBO010000326.1 GCA_031283505.1 Treponema sp.
TCCGGACCTGCCACAGTCCGGGCGGAACCGTCTTTACCGATCATGATGTCGATGGTAAAGGGATCGGTAACGGGGTCGCCTGTTTTAGGGGGGATCGCGGTAATGGGGTTGAAACATCCTGCCAGCAGAAGGGCGGCGAGGAAACCGGGCAACAAGTAGCCGGGCAGCAAGCAGCCGAGCGCAAAAAAATGCGCAAGTTTCGAGTTTTTCATAGACAACTCCTTGTATAGTTTTTCCGCCCCAAGGCGGGTATATAAAGAACGCAACAAAGAAGCAAAAAATTTGGGGAAGCGGGTTAAAGAGGAGAGAAAAGGAAAAAGGAGGAAAAAAAATTATAAGGCCGAAGGACTATATGTAAGGGGTTTAAATCTCGTGGGGGGGAGTAAAGAAGAAAAATCCGGATTTTTCCTCTTTCCTCTAGTCGCCGCACTATCGCCTTCTTCTTCCCCAGCCCCTTCTCCTCCGTCATATGCTCATACCGTTCCTTCAACCAGATCCAAAGGTACTGTGCCCTTTGGTGGTTATTAGCCGGGCAATTTAGGTATACTCTCATTTCTATGCGTTTATCCTGGGAATAACATAATCCCGCTTGTACCGGGGCTACGGATTCCGTATACTAGGGAGCTATGGCGTTGTCATTTTTTTCAGGGGTTATTGGTGAAAGAGCCTGAGTTGCTGGCCCCTGCGGGGTCGCCGGAAGCCCTGGACGCGGCGGTAGGGGAAGGGGCCGACGGAGTATACCTGGGACTCAGGAGCTTTAACGCCCGGATGCGGAGCGCCAATTTTACCTATTCCCAGTTTGAAGGATCCCTGCGCGGCCTCCACCGTATGGGCCGGAAACTCTACGTGACGGTGAATACGGTTTTTGAACAGCGGGAAGCGGATCGTATGTTCCAGTTTCTCAAGTACCTGGCCGCCCTGGGACCGGACGGGATCATCGTCCAGGACTTTGGGGTGATACGCATGGTCCGGGATAATTTCCCCAATCTAAAACTCCACGCTTCTACCCAGATGAACATTGCCTCCGCCCGGGCCGTCAATCTCCTCTCCAGGCAGGGGATTTCCCGGGTGGTACTGGCCAGGGAACTGTCCGTTGATGAAATACGGGATGTCCGCGCCAAAACCAACGTGGAACTTGAGGTCTTTGTACACGGGGCCCTCTGCGTCAGCGCTTCGGGGCTTTGCCTCTTTTCCGGCTATTTGGGGGGAAAATCCGCGAACCGCGGGATGTGTACCCAGGCTTGCCGCCGATTTTACCGGCAGGATGACGAAAGAGGCTATTACTTCAGCCCTTCGGATTTGCAGCTTCTGGAACATATCCCTCTGTTGGCCGATCTGGGCGTCAATTCTTTCAAAATTGAAGGAAGGATGAAAAGCGCCGAATACGTTGGCGCGGTGGTCTCGGCCTACCGGCGGGTCATAGACGGGCTTTCCGGGGACAGGGAAAAGAGTATACGGGAAGGGCTCGACATCCTCAAAGGCGACTTTGCCCGGAAAAAGACGGTTTTCTATTTTGACGGCCCCGCCGCCGGTTCCATAGACTGGTTGAAGGCGGATCAGGACGGCGGTACAGGCATCCCTCTGGGGACTCTCTTTAAAGTGAAGGGAAGCGGGGACAGCCGCCGGGGGCTTATCCCGGCGGGGACGGTGCGGCCCTGTCCGGGAGACTCGGTGCGGCTCCACCGCGCCGACGATACTGAGAGGAAGGCGCACAAAGTTACTGCTGTGGAAGAGGCGGATCAGGCGGGGCTTTGGATTTCCATTCCCGAAGGATTCGATCCGGGGGATTCAGTTTACCTGATACAGACCCGGTTCCTGGCCAGGCGCTATCCCCCGGTGATCCGGGGGGAGGCGGGGTTCAGGCGGGAACCGGGCCGGGAAAAAGCCCCGGAAATCAACCTGCCGCCCCTGAAAAAGGCGGATAAGTTCTCTTTCCCCGAGGGCGTCTACGCCGCAGTTTTCCGGATCGAAGACCTTTTCATCCTGCAATCGGTCAGGCCGGTCCGGGCCATGTTGCGCCTCACCCGGAAAAATATCGCCCGTCTTCTGGACACCGCCAAGCCTCCCCTGCCTTTTGCTCCGGGGGAAATCATCATGGAACTGGACCCTTACTTTCCCCAGGCCATGGAAACAGCGTTGGATGAGGCAATCGAGGCGCTCCGGGAAAAAGGGTATTATCAATTCGTGGTGAACAACCCCGGACATTTTTCGTATTTTCGGAAGGCCCTTCAAAATTCCATGAAGCCGCCGGAACCGGTAAAACAGGCCGGAAAGTCCTCCGGACGACCGGCGCGGCAGGCAAAACAAGCGGTTTTACCGCCCGCCCTGATCGCCGGGCCTTACCTTTACCAGTTCAACCGCTGGGCAAACGCCTTTGTCGTATCATTGGGGATGGACGCCATGATCTCGCCGCCGGAAAACAACCGCCAGAACCTGGAAAAAACCATAAGTCCCGGACGGCGGGCCTTCACGTTTATCACCCTTTTTTCCTATCCCGCCCTGTTCCGTATCCGGGCGGACCTGAGCGGACTCTACGATTTCGGTGAATTTCAAGACAGCCGGGGCGAAGGGTTCCGCCTGATTTCCGGCGGGGATAACGCCGGCTTTAGCGGCATAGGCGGCAACTGTTCTCTGGTGATACCGGAAAAGCCTTTCTCCATTGTCGATAAAGTCCCTTTCCTGGAGGAGGCGGGGTTCCACCGGTTCATCCTGGATTTTTCCGGGCCTCCCCTGCGGAAAAAGGATTACCGGGACATCATGGACGCCCTGCGTACTGGCCGGCCCCTGCCTGACACGAGCCGGTTTAACTGGAAAGACGGGTTTTACTCAGAATGAACGGCGGGCAGGCTTCCGGGGTTTTGAAAACCCGGACTGAGTGACCAGGGGCGGATGCCCGTTATCCCTACAGCCCTGTTCGACAGAAAAACAATTTTGTTTTGGACCGATTACCCTAAATTTTTCTGGTGGTAAAATCAATTTTGCACTATACTGATCACAAGACTAAAAGGGGGGTTTATGAAAATAAAAATTCGTCTGTCAAAATTCGAGGATTCCAGGCGTGGGCCTTCATTCCAGAGGGCGGCCGACCGGACGGCGGTGATGGAATTTCATATCCGCCGGGAACAGCGGGAAGAATTCGGCCTGGAACACAGTCTTTTTTCACTTACCGGAAATGTGATTCTGGCGGATGTTAAAGGCGCCCGGGAATTGGCGCGGAAGATCAACGCGAAGGCGGCTCCCGGCCGTCCGGAACGGATGGTGAAGGCGGGCCAGATCAACGCCATGGGGCTCATCGACGAAATTCTGCACTATGTGGCGGCTCTTTACCGGGAACAGGTGCAGCCCGATGTCTTTGAACAGGCCCTGAGCAGACTGGAAGGGCGGCTGGGTTCCGGCAGATGCAATGAACTTTTAAGGAATTTTAACGGTCAGTTTCCTCCCCGTCAGGTTTATGCCGGAAAGGTCTCGGTGGAAAACTACCTCAAGGGCGAAGATGGCGGGGAAAGCTGCCGGGCCTTGTCTCTGGAAGAAATTATGCTCCTTGCCCTGGCGAACTTCAATCCGGCGTTCAAGCCTTTCCTCTTTCTGTTTGACGACCGGGACCTGGAGGCCCATACCGTCTACCCCGATGCTATCGAGGAACTCAAGACTTTCTTCGCCGGGCTTCCGCCTTTCGGGCCCGATGGGCTGAATCTTTGGGACCTCCTGCGCGGTCCGGCTCTGGCCAGCCCGGATTCCCTCTACGGCCAGCTCGACTTTATCCGAAAAAAATGGGGGGCCCTCCTGGGTAAGTACCTGACCCGGCTCCTCATGAGTCTGGACGTTATAAAAGAGGAGGATAAGCCTTCTTTCTTCGGGCCCGGGTCCGCTCAGACGCTGACCTACGAGGGTCTGACCGCCGAATATGAGCGGTTCAGCCCGGATCAGGAATGGATGCCCAGGACGGTGCTTATAGCCAAGAGTACCCTGGTCTGGCTCTACCAGCTTTCCCAAAAATACGGCAGACCCATAGAGCGGCTGGACCAGATTCCCGATGAGGAGTTGGACGAGTTGTCCCGGCGGGGTTTTACCGGCCTTTGGCTTATAGGACTGTGGGAGCGGAGCAACGCTTCCCGGACCATCAAGCAGTGGACCGGCAACCCCGAAGCCGCCGCCAGCGCCTACAGCCTCTACGACTACGACATTGCCGGGGAGTTGGGCGGTTGGGAGAGCCTTACGAACCTTAGGGAGCGCTGTTTCAGGCGGGGGATCCGGCTGGGGTCGGACATGGTGCCCAACCACACCGGGATAGACAGCCGGTGGATCATGGAGAGGCCGGACCGGTTTCTCCAGCTTTCGGAACCTCCCTTTCCCGCCTATACCTTCACCGGCGGCAACCTCTCCAACCGGGAGGGAATCGGCGTTTATATTGAAGATCACTACTACAGCCGGAACGATGCGGCGGTGGTGTTCAAGCGGGTGGACTTTAACACCGGGGATACCCGGTACATCTACCACGGCAACGACGGAACTTCCATGCCCTGGAACGATACCGCCCAGATCGACTTTCTCAACCCGGAAGCCAGGGAAGCGGTGATACGCACCATCCTCGGCGTATGCCGGCAGTTCTCCATCGTCCGCTTTGACGCGGCCATGACCCTGGCGAAGCGGCACATACAGCGGCTCTGGTATCCTGAGCCGGGGCGGGGCGGAGACATTGCGAGCCGCTCCGAACACGCCCTTTCCGCCGGCGAATTCAACCGCCGCATTCCCAACGAGTTCTGGCGGGAGGTGGTGGATCGCTGCGCGGCGGAAGCCCCCCACACCCTGCTTCTGGCGGAAGCCTTTTGGATGATGGAAGGCTACTTTGTCCGCACTCTGGGGATGCACCGGGTCTACAATTCGGCCTTCATGAATATGTTGAAGAACGAGGAGAACGCCAAGTACCGGGCCACCATCAAGAATACCCTGGAATTTGATCCCGAGATACTCAAACGTTTTGTGAACTTCATGAATAATCCGGATGAGGACACTGCGGTGGCCCAGTTCGGCAGGGGGGACAAATACTTTGGCATTTGTACGCTTCTGGTGACCATGCCGGGCCTTCCCATGTTCGGCCATGGTCAGGTAGAAGGGTTTGAGGAAAAGTACGGCATGGAATACCGCCGTTCCTACCGGGACGAAAAGCCGGACCAGAACCTGATAGACCGGCATGAGCGGGAAATTTTCCCCCTGATGAAGAAGCGGTATCTTTTCTCCGGAAGCGCCGATTTCTGCCTCTTTGATCTCTACAATCCCGATGGCTCGGTGAACGAGAATGTGTTCGCTTATACCAACCGCGCCGGAGACGAGCGGGCCCTGGCGCTGTACAACAACGTCTACAACGCTGCGTCCGGGTGGATACGCGGCAGCTGCGCCAGGATTCCCCGGAAAGAAGGGGGCGAGGGGGCATTCCGTCAGGATAGTCTGTATCAAGCCCTGGGTCTCCACGGGGAAGACCAGTTCTTCGTCCTGTTTCGTGAACAGCGGCAGAACCTTTGGTATATCCGTTCGTCAAAGGATATTGCGGAACGGGGACTTTCCGTCGCTCTGAACGGTTATGAAGCCCAGATCTTTCTTGACATACATGAAGAGGAGGACACCGGCGGGCGGTGGGCCTGGCTCAACGCTGAACTCAATGGCCGGGGCGTCAGGGACCTTCAGGCGGCCATCATGGACATCTCCCTGAGGGAACTCTATGCCCGGTTCGCGGAACTTTTCGGAAAGCTGCGGGAATATATACAGGGGATAATCCGTTTCTTTGTGGACGGGAATCCCAAAGCTGCGGATGCCGTGATTTTTATAGACGGGTTAAAAGAGCCGGTTTTGGCCTTTGTTGGCGCCGCGATCCGGTTCATCTCCGGCAACGGGTATGAACCTTTCGCCGGCGCTGAGGGCCATGCTCCTCTTCCGGCTGAGGATATTTGGACGGAGTTTGCCGCGTACCTTTACCGGCTGATCAAGCTTGCCGAATACGTCAAAACCGGCTATAAGGCCGATGAGACTATGAAAAAAGCGGGACGGGAAGGGGGACAGCTCCTCAAGAACCTGGCGGAAAATATCGCCGCCCGGCCCGGACTCAGCGCCTTTGCCGCCGGTTACGGGATTTTGGCCCTCCTCAGACCCGTCATAGGCGCCGGGGCTTCCGGAGCGGACGCGGCGGCTCTGACGGCCCACTGGCAGCTTGACCGGAAACTGCGGGAAGCCTTCGACGCTCTTGGCATACCCGGAGATGAAGCCTTCCGGGTGACGGAAATCATGAAGGCGGTTCTGACCAGGACTGCTCCCGGTACGCCGCCGGAAGGGCGCAAACTTTCCCCGGTGGGGGCTCTGATTCCGGAAAACTATGAGGAGGAAGATTTCAGGCGGATTCTGGGGGTGAACCTCTTTGATGACATCACCTGGTTCAATAAGGAAGCCTACGACGAAGCGCTCTTCTACGCGCCTTTCTTCCTGATCCCGGAAGGGGGCGGCGCCTTTAACGAAGCCATGCCTCCAAAAGCGTCGAAAGCCGGCGCCGTGCAAGACCCGGCAGCCGGTCTGATAAGCTGGACTGTCCGGGTAAAAACCATTGCGGCTGCGGTGGAAACATTCCGGCAGGCCGGGGCGGAATCCGGCTGTAGGCTGGACAAACTCCTGGAGGCCCTGTCGAAAAGAGATTCGGTCAAAGCGGTAAAGCCCCGGAAAGCGGCTGCCAAAAAACCGGTGTCCGGTAGTAAGAAGCAGTAAAAAGTTTTTTTCAAAAGTCTTTTTCATCGGACTTGCAGTCCGCAGACTGCAAGTCCGTGATCGCAGGTTCGTGACCATAGGTTCATGCTAACCGGGTTTTGAAAAAGGTTCACAACACCTGCAACAAGGATCTCTTTATGAACAGCGGCAGCGTCGATGCGGTATATAAAATTCTCGCCGCTCATGGGTATTCCCTCAGTCTTGGTTCCTTCAGCGCCCTGGACCGGTACTGGGGTCTTCCTCCCCTGCCCTTTGTCTGGGCCGAAACCGGCGCGGACCTCTCCGGTTTAGCCCGGCTGTTTGAGGGGCTCCGTTTTCCCGGAATAGACCTTGCGGACGGGGCGGTCGAGCATGACCGGCGGCAATGGTACTTTCGCTGCCCGGACCCGGAGGAGAACTCCCGGTGGCCTTCCCCGGAAGGGCCTTCCTACAAACTCCTTACCTTAACCCAGAACCAGGAGGTAAAAAACTTTCGCGACCTCCTGGGGATATATCCCCTGCTTCGCCTGCTCCGGGACGGAAAACCGGCTGCGGAACTGCCGCCGGATTTGCAGTCCTCCGGTTCGGCTGAACCCTGGTGGGCCGGCCTTAACCCGGAAACCGTCCGCTGGCGGGCCGTCATGGACGGGGCGCTGATTATGGCGCGGTACAGTCCGGCGGAGGATACGCCCGGGCGGAATTTCCGAGGGGACGGACACCGCGCCGTCGTGGAAGCGGCGGAATCCTTCCGGGACCTGGCGGCGGGACAACCACCCTCGGCGGAAGGCCAGCGGGTTCTTCTGACGAGCCTTCTCGTGTCGGAGCGGCCTGACTTGGGGCTGGAATTGCTTAAGGCGGCGGGCTTTGTGGAGGAGTTCTGGCCCGAACTTGCCCGGCTTGATGACGTAGATCACTCAAAAGAGTTTCATCCGGAAGGAAACGTGTGGAAGCACACCATGGAAACCTTCCGCTACCGAAAGGCCGCTCCCCGGAGCCGGGAAGCGGGCTCCTGCCGGGGGATGTGCCGGGCGGCCTACGATTTGTGCCTTTCCCTGGGACTTTTACTCCATGACGCGGGGAAGCCCCTTGCGGCGTCTTCCGGCAGCCGACGTTTTGACGGCCACGCGGAATTGGGGGCCGTGGAGGCGCGGAGGTTTCTGGAACGCCTGGGATTTGAGCCTGACCTTATCGGTGATGTTTTTTATCTGGTAAAAAATCACATGATGCCCGCCGCCCTCCCCCGTCTTCCCCTGGTCAAAACCGGAGAAGTTATGGAATCTCCCCTTTTTTCTACCCTGATGGAACTCTACCGGTGTGACGAATCCTCATCCTTTAAAGGTATGGATGCTTATTATGAAAGTAGCGCCGCGTATCAAACGTACCTTAGGCGGCGGCGTAATCCCTACCGGTCGGCGGATGGAAAAATCCGGATTTTGTGACCCAAAATTACCTTAGGAAGTATACAGAAATAACATGACCGTTTGGTCATATTACTTTCTTAAATAGCAAAGACAAACCGGGTATCATTCCGAAATTTCAACGCAAAAGTTCGTGTCTGTTCGAGTAGTCTAACCTTAGGTTCGGCGTGGTTAAACTGAGAATTGCTGGTGATTCAATTCGGCATACGAAATGCCTCATTTAGAAAAAAGGTAACTATTCAGCCAGATCCACTTGAAAAGGACTTAATTTTAGAGTAAAAGAAAGGAGGGAAGGGAAAGAATAATAACAAACCAGGAAATAGATATAGATGCTGCCATTGCAAATGT
>JAITBO010000072.1 GCA_031283505.1 Treponema sp.
ACCGACAAGGCCAACTGGACCGCTGACTTAAAAGAGAAAGTACAGGCCCTACCATAGGAACCGGCTCTCCCAGGGGCGATGCTGCCGCCCCTGTTTTGATCCCACGGTTCAACTAGGTCTGGGCTATGCTGAAAGTCCTTTCAGCGTTTGAGTTGGTATATACCGGAACTTTTAGTCTGTATCGGACACGGGACTATAATTCCTGTTCGCGAAGACCGTACCCTTCAAGGGTATCTTTTTTGCTGTCTCCAATAGGCTCCACATGAACCACGATATCATAGACCCTTTCCACCCGTTCCTTGATGGCCTTTTCAACGTGAGATGCGATCTTATGGGCTTCCCGGACTGTCAGCTTCGGATCAACCTCAATATCAATATCAATATCCCAGTGCCCTGCGATACGCCGCATTCTGGTCCGGTGGGGATTTCCCGCACCCTTCACCGAATGAACCGCCTCAAAAACAGCCTGATAGGATTCTTTCCCGGAACCTCCATCCATAAGTTCCAAATTGGTTTCGATAAAGATCGCTATAGCCGATTTAATAATCCAAAAGCCTACTAGTACGGCTGTCAAGGAATCAATAAATCCGATACCCAGGAGGCGGGAAAGACCAAGCCCCAGGAGGACTCCTAAGGAGAGCACTACATCCGCGGCCATGTTTTTCCCATTGGCCCGAAGCATAGCGGAATTAGCTTTTTTACCAAACCATTGCTGGATCCAGGCTAGGAAACTCTTTCCTATGATAGAACAGAGGCTTACCCCCATAGCAGCAGTTGCAGGCACTTCGGCTTTGATACCTTGGATACTGGCGAACAAGGTTCTCCCGGAATTAAGGATAAGCTGAGCTCCGGCAAAGAACAGGGTGAAGGACAAGAGCGCAGTGGCTACGGTTTCCGCTCTCCCATGCCCCCAGGGATGTTCTGGATCTGCAGGCCGGGCAATCACCCCTGCCACGACGAATGACATCAGGGCAATGAGGACATCCACCGAAGAATCAATACCGTCTCCCAGTACTGCCAAGCTCCGGGTCTGTAGGCCGAATCCAATCTTGACTACTGCCAGGATGCTATTACCGGCCAGAGCGATAATCGATGCGGTTTTTATCATACCGGTCTTGCTGGTGCTGCCGGTAACGGTCTTTTTTACGGTCCTCAAGGTAAGTGAAACTCCATGCTTTTTAGTCTTTTTTAATGCGGCGGTTTCAAAATATCAAATTTTGAAACCATAACCTTAGATGTACGGGAAAAAGCGGACTTTAGGCCGCTTTCTCAGGAACCCCTTTCATCGGACCCTCGGTCCGCATGAATCAAGTTGAAACTGACTCTATTATATGGTTATTCCCCTGTAGGTTCCAGCATCAGGTAAAAAAATAATACTTTTACCTGAAAACGGACATAGAAGGATAGCACTACACCCCAGGGATCCAGTATACTGATAACAATCTTACCTAAAATCGATATATAGTACAATGATGATGAATTATTCTAAGAAAAGCCGTCTCAGAACATGGATGATGGCTTGCTGGTTTACTCTGATAGTCAACTCAGTTTTTGCCGATGATGACGGTCTACGACATGCCATCATCGAAACTGCCAAGCAGTATCAGGGCGTTTCTTATAGATACGGTGCAGAATCTCCCAAGGGCTTTGATTGTTCCGGGTTTGTTCGGTATGTATATCGTACCGCTACAGGGATTGAGCTTCCCAGGACCTCAAAAACCATCTGGTCCTCAGGACAGTCGATAGGTATTACCGAAGCCCAGATGGGGGATATTGTGGTCTTTGCATCTAAAGGAGTCATCAACCATGTGGCAATTCTGCTCGATACGGATTCCGTCATCCATGCAGTTTCCTTGGGACCCAAGACCGGGGTTATCATCTCTTCCCTGAAGGATCGTTATTTTGGCCCTCGGATAATCGGGGTTAGATCCTTTCTGCTTCCTCATGAATGATCCTTAAGGAGCCTTAGAGGCTTAGAAAGGGGGATTACAATACCGTATCTAGCTGAACATACAGAAAAACAGCACCGTTTCCCCTTATCCACAAAATACCCGGAAACCTTTTTGTATGCCCTTACCCCTGTCTTGGTGTATACAAATTTTATAGACACATACTCAAGAATATGGTATAAGTACTATTAATATATAAACGCATATAATAGCTGAGGCGGTAATATCAAATTTTGAAACCGCAACCTTAGTTTAATGGAAAAAGTGGACTTTAGGCCGCTTTTTGGGGAGCCCGTTTCATTGGACCCTAGGTCCGCTCTAACCGAGTTTTGTAACTGGCTCAGATAATTGAAGATGAACGCCCATTATAGACCTGTCCAGGGTGATGATAACCGATCTTTAAGGAGGGTTTTATGTCAATGCCTATAAAGCGTATAGAAAAAGACTTCATGATCAACATGTTGTATAATGAACAGATTCCTATCATCTATCTGCATAATCGTGAAGAGTATATCTTAAAAGTCGAGAAGTATACTAAAGACAAGATCTATTTTAAGTCCGACCGCCCCATAGGCGACTTGGTAGTCGGTAAAACCATCGATCTTATTTTTAAGTATAACACCCTTTCCATCTCTTTTACAGTGGAAATGAATACCCTGGAACACGGTATCAATGTTCAGGAAAAACATTTCGTTGGGAATATGCCAGAATTCTTGTATAAAGACCTGGATAGGTCCTATAGGCGGGTCAGTTTTCCTCGAGATATGGAGGTCAAGTTTATCTTACCAGGGGATCAGTACATCCTTCCCTTCCCCCAGGTGAGTACGGTTGAGCCCTTTGAAAAAGCCGATGCTGCCTTAGAGGCGGCCATAGACCCGGATATCCACGACTTTAATGGTATTCTGGCTGCCATAGACCGGTGTATCAAGGATTATGCCGACGGCTATAAAGTAGTGCCTTTTAAGGATGAAAACTCTTTAAGTTTTGAGGAACAGCTTATCGCTAAATATGGCAAGGTCTTGTTTTTACCATCTATGGGAGATCAGTTTCCCAACCCCAGCGCCTCTACCTATCCCGAAAAGTATCTAATAACCGAAGAGCAGTTTAAAGAGTACCTCAAAAGCACGGGGGTAAATCCTACCTATTTTGATAAGGCTATCGCTCATTTTTTTGATTCTAAAAAGGGAGGAGGTATTTTCGCGGATCTGTGGATTCCACTTTTTTTTAAAAACTACGTGATTGGTTCTATTCGAGTATGGATAAAAAACGCAGACAAAGTCCCCTTAGATTATAAAGTCATTGCACCCTTGTACCGCTATGCCCAAGCCTTGGTCCAGGCCCTTAAAGAGCAAGGGTATTTTGAATCTCACTGCATCAAAAATACCCCCCTTACTGCCACGGGTATTGATATAAGCACTTCAGGACTCCGTTTTACCTATCCCCATTCATCTATTGCTACTGCCATGATGCTGAATAGTACGATAGCTCTCAAATTGCTTATGCCCAAGCGTACTATCAACGTAAATATTCAAATAGTACGCTCCTACAAGAAAAGAGATACCGTTTTCTTTGGATGCCGGTTCCTGGATATAACCCCTGAGGATATGCGGTTTCTTTTTGAATATATCTACGGAACCCCTTTTACCGAACCTGGAACTTCGTTCATATCCGGCCATGTATAGCAAAATAGCGCTGGGCGTTTCTAAAAGAAATATCCTGGACCATACCGCTTAAGAGGGGAAACTGGAGAGGGATTTCTCCTGCTTCCGCCCAGGTACCTAGCATATTGCAGAGGATCCGGCGGAAGTATTCATGCCGGGGATAAGAAAGAAAGCTCCGGGAATCGGTGAGCATCCCCACAAAACGAGAAAGCAGCCCTAGATTCCCAAGAACTTTCATCTGGTTCTCCATACCGTCCCGGTGATCCAGAAACCACCATGCAGAACCGAGCTGCATCTTGCCAGGAATTCCATCACCCTGGAAGGAGCCCATGATAGAACCTAGGGTATACATATCTTTCGGGTTGAGGCTGTAAAGGATGGTTTTAGGCAGCTTCTGCCTGGATTGGAGGAGGTCCAAAAAGCGGGCCAGATTTTCCGCGATCCCATGATCGTGGATCCCATCATACCCCGTATCAGGACCTAGCGTCTTAAAGGCCTGGGAATTAATGCTCCGGATGGCCGCAAGATGCAACTGCATGACCCAGCCTCGGTCATGGTATTGAGAACCCAAAAAATACAGCATAAAAGTCTTATAGGATTCCAGGGAACGGGCGTCCACCGGTGCTCCTGCAAGTACCTTGACCAAGGTCTCATGCACCTCTTTTTCCCATTGCTCCTCTGCGATACCCTTACTACCGTCTTGGACAAGTTCAAAGGGAATGTATTCAAGGCCGTGATCCGAAGCCCGGCATCCCCGGGTATCGAAGAGATCCATCCGCCTCTTAAGGACCTCTAGAAGATCCGCTAAAGAACCTATAGTCTTACCCGCTATAGTGCCAAGCCGGACTATATAGGCGGCAAACCCTTCTTTATCAATAGCGATAACCTTATCAGGCCGGAATGAAGGAACCACCTTGGTTTCCGTTACGTGGGTAGTAGCGACCTTTTCATGCCATTCTAAAGTGTCCGCAGGATCATCTGTGGTACCCACCGCATAAACCTTAAACCGTTTGAATATACCGTATACCGAGAACTGGGGATCCTTTTGGAGTGTTTCAGAGGTGGCCTTCCATATCTCTGGAGCACTGTCCCGATTCAAGGGTTCAGAGATATCAAAATACCGCTGGAGTTCCAGATGGGTCCAATGGTACAGAGGATTCCCGATAAGATAGGGAACCGTTTCTGCCCAGGCAAGAAACTTATCATAAGGTTCTGCATCACCGGTAATAAACCGCTCATCAATGCCATTGCCTCGCATGGCCCGCCATTTATAATGGTCTCCCCCCAGCCACACCGCAGCCAAGTCTGGGAACCGGCGATTATCCGCAATCTCCTGGGGGATCAGGTGGCAGTGATAATCCCATATCGGTTCTGCTGCTGCCACTTCATGATAGAGCCTTTGGGCGGTCTTGGTCGTAAGCAGAAAATCCCTGTCAAGGAATTTCCTATCAGAAACAGATTTCATACCATAACCTCACTATAAATTTTTAGGGATCAAAACGGGTCTCCACAGGGATCCGTACCAGATTGACAAAATGGCCAGGATATCGGTTCTTAAAATTATGGAACGAGGTTTCTTCAGCGCTCTCAAAGACCGCGACCTGAAAGTTACCGTATTCATTGAAATAAGGAACCAGCACTGCTACATGGAAATGTTGGCGCATACGGGGTTTAGGGTCTCGTTCGTTGTTTATCGATGCCAAATATATGGTTCCCGGTTCATCAATGGCCAGGGTATACAAAAGGGGATGGATTCCTTCAAAACTAAAGCCGGCGTTTAAAAGAAAACTTGGATAGGATATAATCGAAGTTCCATTCCGGTTCCGCTGGATTAGCGAAGCAAAAGGCCGATTTTGTACTTCGATTTCCTCAAGTTTTCCAAATGTAGGGGATCGAAGGGTGGTTCCTACCTGGGAAGCTAGATTGCGGGTCCAGTCAAGACCAAAAAAGGGATCCCGGAGTTCTTCATACATTTCAGTTAAAGAAGAACCCCGTTCTCCAAAAGGTTCTTTTAAGGGAGGAATCGGGAGCCGTTCCCCGGTAAAGGGTCGCAAGATCCCATCCACTACCCATTTAGCAAAACCTGAGCAGTTAAGTCCTGGCGTTCCATCCTGGCTCTGCAGGGTATTGATATATACATACTGGCCTTCAGCATCAATGGCACCATCATCCCGGAAGTGCAATTCCGGGAGCCGATCCCGCAGGCGGCTGATAAAAACCCGCAAATCCCGGTACATTTCCGGTTGTGGATCAAAATAATGCCGGGGAAATTTATTTCCCGCAGTACTCAAGACTTCTTCGAGCGGAACAACCATGAGCCGTTCCAGTCCATAGGGAAGCGGCACGGAACGGGCCACATACGCGTCATACAATACCACATCCATAAAACACCGATCCTCTGCAAAGGGACGGAACTGAACATAGGTGTAAGGATCGCTACGAAGAAAGACCCGGATCCTACTGGGGCTACCATCGTCTTTTCGGCGGGTTAGAATCCAGGACCCTTGAGCCCAACCAGGATAGGAATTGTTCCGTTCTCGAGCAAGAACGATCATAAACTCATCCTTACCAGCTTCAGCCCGAACCTGGATCCGGCTTCCCCCCGGTAAAGTATACATAAAGGCTTCTTGGTTCAAAACCTGGTCAGCAGCCTCGGTAAACCAAAAATCCTTCAGGCTTATTCTTAAAGAAACATCATCTTCTATTTTCCGGGTAGGGAGGTCTAGTCCTTGCAGGGGCATTAAAAATCCCAGGAACAACAAACCTTCCATTACTACACCTAGGTACCAGGTTTTGAAACACATAGCTTTATAAGTATCGGTTATTAAAACGAGAAATACAAGCAAAGACAGAGGCTCATCTCAGCCTCTTACCGGTAAAACAGAGGATCGCTTCAAGGACCCCCCCGGCAACTGATAGGGCCTTATCCGACACGGTAAAACAATGAGAACGTTCGCACCGAGGATCCACATCCCCCACTTTCATCCCCTGGGTAACGGGAATCCCTTTGGGTAGAATTCCCCGCAGTATACCCTCTAAGCTAGAATAAATCGGAAAGCCTGAAACCATGGCCACCAGTTCACCCTTTTGGACCCTATCACCAATATTCCTCTGAGGTTCAAATATACCCGTTACAGGAGCACGGAGCAGCCGATCCAAGGTGTATCCCCCAATAGCTCCTGGAATTCCCGTATTCGGTATCGCAGACCCGTGGGTAATAACCCGACCAATCCTATGGCCGCGCATGGTCTCAATCACCGCATGACAATCAATCCCCGCGGTAAACCCAGGGCCTACCCCGATTACCACGTCCGCTTCATCTATACGGGTACCGAGGTTTCTTTTCGCGATAATCCCATCAACTACGACATCTGGAACAAAACGTTTTACCACGGTTCCGGTAGGATCCACAAATACCGGGATACATCCTGCGGTAAGAGCCTCCTGCATGGCCGGTTCATCTTGTACCAAGAGGGCACGAACATCCTCTACTACTGCCTGGCCCTGTATAACCGCTTCAGAAAAAGAAACCTTTCTACGGACCGCCGTAGGCATGGCGATTTCGGTCATCAAGACAGTAAAATGGGCATGAAAAAGCCGTAAGGCGATACCTGAGGCAATATCCCCTGCTCCTTTGATTACCACCACCATAAGCCCCCTCCTTTATATTTTTCCGCAATTATCCCCTGGCGTATAACCGATCATAATCAAGAGTCAGACATAGGCTATGTCAAGGGTTAGACATAGCCTATGTCTGAAACCTGTCCCAAACCGCCGAACCCTATGAAGGGGTATACATCGGGGGATAATTGCGTGTTTTTATAATAATACAATATAACTTTTATATATATTACTATGCTGTGGTCTATAAAACGTTTTGGTTCTTTGAGTTTTTACCGTGAAGCCCTGAGTATCGCCCTACCGGTTATGCTGCAACAACTCATCATGAGTATGGTCTCCCTCATCGACAACTTTATGGTTGCGGGATTCCACACCACTCAAGAGGCAACTCCTCCCCATAAGTCCCAGGGCTCAACGTGACCCACAAAACAACCGGCGAGAACAGAAGAATCGAACCACGTCGGACCTGTGGTCCGTCACAAACGTTTCTATTTGAAATCTTTGGGCTTGTTCGTGTCTGTCCGTGGTTCAATCGCTTTATATGCCATAACTCACGTTTATCGTGCACTGCTTCCTGTCTACCCGGAATATCCCCCGGGAGGCAGGGAGAGCAGTAGACAAGGACCGCTCAGGAGCTTACGGCTGCGTATTATGTTCAAATAAAAGGGCACAGGAGGCCCCAAATCCGGGCGCAACGCCTCCTACCGCCCGCCCTTTCGCTGTTTCTGGTAACAATCAAAGCCCACCGCCAGCAGCAGGACCGAGCCCTTGATCACCATCTGCATATACTGGGTAATGTTCATCAGCACCATGCCGTTACTCAGGACCCCGAGGATGAGGATTCCCGCCACCACATTGGAGATCTTGCCGAACCCGCCGTTCACGCTGACCCCGCCTAAGACCACTGCGGTGAGCACATCGAACTCGAAGCCCTTCCCCGCCAGGGCCTGGCCGGACATGGTACGGGACAGCATCACGATACCGGCTAATCCCGCGAAGAACCCCGACAGGGTATACACCAGGTACTTGACCCGTTTCACATTGATCCCCGAAAGGGCCGAGGCCTCCTCGTTGCCCCCCACCGCGTAAAAGTAGCGGCCAAAATAGGTCTGATTGAGGATAAAAGCCCCCGCGGACAGAATCACGATCATGATGATCACCGGAACCGGTACCGGCCCCAGATAGCCCTGTCCGATAACGGTAAAGCCCTTGGGAAATCCAAAGATGGGCACCCCCCCGCAGATGATAAAGGAGAGGCCCTCCAGGATGGTCATGGTGGAGAGGGTTACGATGAGGGGCGGCATCTTAATATTGGCAATAACCCAGCCGTTAAAAAACCCGACCGCCGTAGCCATGACAATGGCAATCAGACAGGCCGGAACCGGGTGCATCCCCGCCCTGACCATAAACCAGGCGGAAGTAATGTTCACCAGGGTAATGGTAGAACCGATGGACAGA
Organism: Treponema sp.; assembly: GCA_031283505.1. Next base: position 8,690 of record JAITBO010000072.1, read on the forward strand.
TCGATGCCCCCCAGGAGCAGCACAAAGGCCATTCCCACTGAGGCGATCCCCATCATGGACACCTGGCGCATCACGTTGAGGATGTTATTGGGCCTTTGAAACTTGCCGCCGGTCATGGCGCTGAACAAAATGACTAACAATAAAAGGGCAAGATAGATACCGTAATTTTTTACTATGTCAAGAATCTTTTTCATCTGAAGATTTTCAATACTCATACCGCCTCCTTTTCAGTTTTAGACGCATAACTCATAATCAATTCTTGATCAAAATCTTTTCTGGCAACTTCGCCGCTTATCCGGCCCTCGGAAAGCACGATAATCCGGTCCGCCATTCCCATCAGTTCCTCCATCTCCGAGGAGATCATCAGGATAGTTTTTCCGTTTTCCACCAGTTCATTGATGAGTTTGTAGATTTCGTGCTTGGCCCCCACGTCAATACCCCGGGTGGGCTCATCCAGAATGATAAGCTCCGGCTCCGTGGCAAGCCACCGGGCGATAATAACCTTCTGCTGATTGCCGCCGCTTAAATTTTTAATTTTTTGAAACAGATCCGGGGTCTTGATCCTCATGCTGTCCTTGTAGGTCTCGGCGATTTTCTGTTCCTGCCCTTTATTGACCACCGACATTTGGGATATACGGCTCAGAACCGCCATGCTGATATTGCCCTTAATGTCAATGTCCAGCAGCGCCCCCTGGCGCTTACGATCCTCCGGGACCAGGGCGATGCCGTTGTTGATGGCGTCCCGGGGCGTTCTGGGCGCTATCGGCTTTCCGTTAAAAACGATCTCCCCGACAGCCCTCGGCTTCACCCCGAAGAGCAGTTCCGCCAGTTCCGTCCGGCCCGCCCCGATGAGGCCGGCGAAGCCCAGAACCTCCCCCCGGTGAACCTTAAAAGAAATGTCCCTGAGGCCGTTCCCAGAAAGACGCCGGGTTTCCAGCAGCACCGTCTCCGTGATGGAGGACCCGCTCCGGGCCGGATAGGTTTCCTTGAGTTCCCGCCCGACCATGGCGGTAACCAGGTGTTCGACATTTGTTTGGGAAGTCCTGAGGGTTTCTATTTTCCGGCCGTCCCGCATGATAGTAATCCTGTTGGAAAGGCGGAAAATCTCGTCCATGCGGTGGGAAATATAAATAATGGTAACCCCCTGGGCTTTCAGCCGATCTACCATGTCAAACATATTCTCCACCTCCGCGTTGGTCAGGGGCGCCGAAGGCTCATCCATGATGAGAATTTTCGCCTTTTCGGATACCGCCTTGGCGATCTCCACCAACTGCTGATACCCTACCGTCAGGTTCCGCACCAGTTCCCGGGGATTGATGTCAATAGCAAGCATCCTGAAAAGCTCCGCCGATCTTTCTTCCATCGCCCTGCGGTCGATGCGGATCCCCTTCCGGATCGCCTTGCCCAGAAAGATATTTTCCGCCGCCGAAAGTTCGTCCACCAGGTTGAATTCCTGGTAAATCACCGCGATACCGTTCTCCTCTGCCAGCTTGGGAGACATGGCGGAGAATTCTTTTCCGTTGACAAGGATTTTCCCCCGGTCAGGTTCCACCGCGCCGGTACAGGTTTTAATCAGCGTGGACTTCCCGGCGCCGTTCTCCCCCACCAGGGCGTGAACCTCCCCCCGGATCACCTCAAGGGTAACATCATCGAGGGCTGCCACCCCGGGATAGGTTTTCGTGATATTTTTTAACTGAAGGATGAAATCTTCCATAAGAAACACAAACCTCCTTATTACGCAGGCGCGCGTTATGCAGGCAAGAGCGGAATCCGCAGAGCCCCTGGGGCGCCCCGCGGATTCCGCCGTGATTTTTTACTCCGCCGCCTCAAGATTATTGATGGTAACCGGAATCATTTCCCGCATGACCTTCCGATCCACCGGGTCGTTATTCAGCAGCTTCCTAACCCAGCCGTAAATGATGTGGCCGTTAGCCCGGGGGCTGCCGGAAAACAGGACCGACATCCTGATGGCCTCGTTGTTCCTGATGGCCTCCACCTCTTCCGCCGTGGCATCCGCCGCAAAGATCCCAAAGTCATCGGTTAATTTGTTCGCCGCCTTAACCGCGTTATTGGCCCCCACCGCGCCGCCGCCGCCGATGCAGGCTATCACCTTCAAGTTCGGATAGGCCTCCAGAATGGTTTCGGTCTGGCTTATTCCTTCCCGGGGATTGATGGCGGGTTGATCCGCCACCTTCACCGCCCGAGGCGCGAGTTCCCTCATGGCGTCCCGGATACCGTTACCCCGTTCCAGGAGGATCTCCTCCTGATCGTAATTGAGGATCGCGTATTCAGCGGTCCCGCCGAACTTTTCGTTGATCCACGCCGCCGCCTGGGTTCCAATGACCCTCCCGGCCTCATAATTACTGATCAGCCAGTTGACATCGGAATTCTTGATATCGTTGTCCCAGCAGAATACCTTTATGCCGTTACCTCGGGCCTGGGCCAGCACGTTCTCCAGGGAATTCGGCTCGGCAACCTGAATGATGATAGCGTCCACACCGTTGGCAATGAAGTTCTCAACCTGCTGAATCTGGTTATTCGGATTCCCCTGACAATCCACATAAGTAAAGGCGCCGCCGTCCGCCTTAACGAGCCCGTCAAGGGTCTGGCAGGTCGCGCCCCAGGTCGGATTGCTCAGATCCTTCACGGTCATACCAATACTGAAACTGTTTTTTTCCGCCGTGGCCTCCTGTTTTTTTGAACAGCCCGCCAGGGCAAGCACCGCCATACAAAACACCGTTACCGTCACGCCTCTTTTCATTTGATTCCTCCAAAAATTATTTTTACCCCCAGGGGGTTTAAACCCATATTAAATACAGGTGAATGCACCGTCTATTACAAAATCGCTGCCTGTGGTAAAGGCGCTGGCATCCCCCGCCAGGTATACCGCGATGGCCTGCAATTCTTCCGGCCTGCCCAGCCGCTTGAGGGGCGCCATAGCATTCCACTGTTCTATCAGCGGCTTTAGGGCCGGAGAGTTCAGGGTAAGATCCGTACCGATATAACCGGGGCTGATACTGTTCACCCGGACCTTCTTCAAGGCCCATTCCACCGCCAGGGATTTGGTCAGTTGAATAACCGCCGCCTTGGAGGCGTTGTAGGAACACTGGGGCTGGGGTACGTTGACGATATGGGCGGACATGGACGCGGTAGTGATAATTGAACCGCCCCCCTGCCGGATCATCACCTTCCCCGCCGCCTGGGCGGTGAGGAACACCCCGGTCAGGTTGATGGCGATAACCTTGTTCCAGTCCTCCAGGGTCATCTCGGCGGCGGGAATATTCATACAGATCCCCGCGTTGCAGAAAGCCGCGCCTATCCCGCCGAATTCCTTGAGGAGCCGTTCTATCATGGCGTCCACCTCTGCCTTTTGGGTCACGTCCGCTCCGATGGCCAGGGTCTTTCTTCCCGTCGCGGCGGCGATTTCCTCCGCCGCCTTTTTCGCGGCCCCCTCGTCCACGTCAACGACGGCCACATCGGCCCCCGCCTCCGCCAGGGCGATAGCGATACTGTACCCAATCCCCCGGGCGCCCCCTGTTACAAAGGCTTTCTTGTTATCCAGCCGCAGCTTTTCAATAATTCCCATTGCTTCCTCCATGATTTATAAAACACAATTCCTACTCATTATTGAGTTCCTATTGATTCTTGTTGCGTGAATTCTTGTTGATTGAATCCCCTTAGGCATTACCCTTCCGGCTTAAATCCGCGAAATCCTCTTTCAGGTTTCGGTAGAGGGATCTATAAATTTTGAACAGTCCGTCGTAGACCTTCCGGGCCTCGTCCCGGGGCTTCACCGGCGGATCAAATACCTGCCAGCTTTGGACATCCTCATAGGTAAAACAGCCGGTTCCCACCCCCGCGAGGATCACGTCTCCCAAATTGGCCTCCACATCCTCCCGGGGACAGCGGATCGAACGGCCGGTTACGTCGGCGATGATCTGCCGCCACAGGGGAGACTTGGCGGCGCCTCCGGCCACCAGGATGGATTCACCGATTTCGGTATTGGTACTCTCCAAGGAATCCCGGAGGGAATAGGCCACCCCTTCCAGGAAGGCCCGGTACACGTGGGCCCTGGTATGGGTCAGGGAAAGCCCCAGCAAGGTTCCCCGGGCGTTGGTATCCCAAATCGGACTCCGCTCCCCCATAAAATAGGGTAGGAGGATAAGCCCTTCGCTGCCAGGGCCAATCCCCGCCGCCATTTTGTCCAGGGCATAATAGGCGTCGGGGCCGCCCCTTTCTTCGGCGGCCTTCTCCTCCCCGCCGAAATTGTCCCGGAACCACTTAATCAGGGCGCCGGCGGTGGCCGCTCCCCCAAAGGAATAGGACAGGGTCTTCGGGTCCTTCACATAGGGCATCTCGATGAGGCCCCGACCGGGGATGGGCGCGTCGTGGATGAGGGCGGCGCACATGGAGGTACCGATGGCGGCGGCGTAGGTTCCCGGCTTGAAGACCCCAAGCCCCAGGGTAGCCACCACGCAGTCCACCCCGCCGGCGCATACCGGGATCCCCTCGGGCAAGCCCATGTCCACCGCAGCGACTTTGGTCAGACGCCCCACAACATCGCTGGATTCAACGATGCGCTCCGGCATCATACCCAGGGGAATCCCCATCTCCTCCAGCAGTTCCCCAGACCATGTCCGGGTATTCATATCGAAGACGCCGCCGATATTTCCCGCGGAGGAATAATCCACCGCCAGCTCCCCGGTCCATTGGTAGATCACGTACGCATTGGGGGGGGAGGAAGAGCTTTGTTTTGGCCCAGTTCTCGGGCTCGTTATTTTTAATCCAGAGGATCTTCGTATATCCGTAATAGGGGTCGGTCCCGTTATGGGTAATACGCCGAATCCGCTCCAACCCGATATGCTCCAGCACCCATTTTTCCTCTGCCTGGGCCCGGCGGTCCATCCAGATCAGACAGGGCCGCAGGTCCCCGTCCAGGGGAATCCCGGAACCGCCGTAGAGCCCGCTCACGGCGATGCCGGCAATCTTCGCAGCCCGGGGGCCAATCTTTTGTACGAGTTCCCGGATTGAGGCGTTACAGGCCTCCAGCCATACCTCGGGCCACTGTTCCGCCCAGAGTGCCCGGGGAGTCAGCACGTCATAGGTCTTCAGGCTGGAAGCGATGAGCTTACCCTCCGTATCCATAACGACGGATTTTGTCCCGGAGGTCCCAATATCTATTCCAATTAAATATGTTGCCATACCCACCTACCTTCTTGATTTTGCCAAACGATTGCGCAATCGTTTTTATATCGTATCATGGAAAATTTCATCTGTCAACAAAAATCTTAAAAAAAAATTCGATAGGTAACTTTGACATAACCATCAAACATAGATAGTATACCCCTATGGATAAACCAAAAAATGATTCCCCCGGCAGGACTTCCCAGGACGGCGGATTTCGCAAACCAACGATGAAAGATGTGGCGGAAGCCTCGGGGGTATCGGTAACCACCGTTTCCCATGTCATGAACGGGACCCGCTATGTTTCTCCTGAAGTGACCAATAAGGTAAAGAACGCGGTGGAAAGCCTTAACTTTAAAACGAATCCTATCGCCAGCAACCTCAGGAGCGGAAAATCCCGGGTTATCGGCTTTGTGGTATCCAATCTGGAACATTACTTTTATGTGAATATTGCCAAGGGTATTAAAAAGGCCGTCAATTCCCTGGGCTATCAGCTGATCCTCATTGATTCGGCGGAAAATAAGGACATTGAAACCAAAAACATTGAATCCCTCTACCTCCGGGGAACCGACGGGATTGTGATTGCCCCAACCACCACCGATTGCGGCTACCTGAAGGACATCGTTCCCCCGAACTTTCCCCTGGTTTTTGTAGACCGGCAGCCCGCTTCCTATCAGGCCGACTGCGTCCTCCTCAACAACGCCGGGGCCAGCCACGAGGCGACCCGGCATCTCCTGGATAAAGGGTATACCAGGATTGGTTTTATTTCCTTCCACTTTGGAGAAAGGGATATCGATCCTACCATTATGGAACGCATTGAGGGGTACAGAGAGGCGTACCGGGAAGCGGGGCTCCCAGTTGACGAAAATCTTATCCAGGCCGTCCCTGGAGGCTCCTTCTCCCCGGCGGAACTTCTCCACGCCGAACCTTACGCCCTTACGCGGCGTATGCTCGGCTCCCCGGTTCAGGCGATACTCTGCGGGAACAGCCTTGCCGCCATCGGCGTTTATCAGTACCTGAAAAACGCTTCAATATCTATTCCCTCAAGGGTTGCCCTGATTACCTTTGACGACGATCTCTGGCTTTCCATGACCAGCCCCCGGATCTCCTCGGTAGCCCAGCCCGCAGAATCCATAGGCTTCACTGCGGCAAAACAGCTCCTGAAACGCATCCAGGCCAAAGCCGGGGCCTATAAAACCATCCGGCTGGATGCGGAACTCATCTTTCGGGAATCCTGTTAAGACCCCTTTCCTTCAAGTCATATTCGAGGGAAAAGCCTGCCTCCCTAGCCAGATCCCTGCTCCTTTGATTACCACCACCATAAGCCCCCTCCTTTATATTTTTATAATAATACAATATACTTTTATATATATTACTATGCTGTGGTCTATAAAACGTTTTGGTTCTTTGAGTTTTTACCGTGAAGCCCTGAGTATCGCCCTGCCGGTTATGCTACAACAACTCATCATGAGTATGGTCTCCCTCATTGACAACTTTATGGTTGCGGGATTGGGAGATATCAGTATGGCTGCGGTCAATGTAGCAAACCAACTCAACTTCATCTCTATCGTTATTATCAATGCGGTCTGCGGGGCTGGGGGAATTTATCTCGCTCAGTTTAAAGGTGCCGGTAATACCGAAGGCATGAGACATGCCTATCGGTTCAAGGTGATTTTCTCTTGCTCCGTATCGGTCTTGTACGGTATCCTGTGCTGGACCATTCCCGAATACATGCTTGGAATGATGACCATGGGTAATGTGGCTCAGGAAGCCATAGTCACCATCGGCGCAAAATACCTGAGACTCACCGCTTTTACCCTCTTGCCCGTTGCCATTTCCATGTCCATCGGAACCTCTTTCCGGGAAATAGGCTTACCCAAGATACCCTTGGTGATTTCTGTGGCAGCCACCGTGGTTAATACCACCGGGAACTGGTTTCTCATCTATGGAAACCTGGGAGCTCCCCGGCTTGAGGTATCTGGAGCGGCCATAGCAACCATCATCGCACGATGTTTTGAAGTCAGCCTCTTCCTCATATACATTCATACCCAGAAAACCCCCTTTTTTGTAAGTTTCAATAAAATTATAGCGATCCATACAGGGCTCATCCGGGAAATTCTTACCAAATCCGCTATGATGTTCCTATCCGAGGCGTCCTGGATCAGCTCAGAAACCATTATGACCGCCCTCTACAACGGCAGAGGAGGAGCTGAGGTTGTCGCAGGTATGGCCGCTGGCTGGACCATTGCGAACATCTTCTTTCTTCTGTTTGGAGGAATCTGGACCACTACTGCCGTCGTGATCGGTGGAACCTTGGGGGCCGGCAAATTAGAGGAAGCTCAGATCAAGGCGGAATGGATTAAATCAGGTTCGATGGCTGCAGGGTGTATAGTCGCGCTGTTAGGGGCAGCAGCGGCTACTCTGCTCATCCCCCTGGTATTCAGCAACCTTACCTTGGCTGCACGAAGCATCAGCCTTGGCTTAGTATATGTCATCCTAGTATACCTTCCCCTATGGAGCCTACTAAACGCCTTATTTGCCATCTCCCGTGCCGGGGGAGATACTGCTACCGGTATGTACGCGGATGTTTCGGTAAATACCCTCCTTTTCGTTCCAGGGGCATTCATTCTCGCCTTAGGTACCACCCTCGATCCAGTAATGATGTTCGCCCTCTTAAAAACCTCTGATCTAGCCAAATATGGGGTAGCTCGGCATTTCTTTAACAAGAAGCGATGGGTTCGGAACCTTACCAAAAAGATGGCAGCATAGGTCACTGCGCTTTTCAGGGGGGGCAAAAGAAGAGCCCCTAGTTAAGGGGCAATAAATAAAAAAAGCCTGGCAACGACCTACTTTCCCACCCTTTTGCAGGGCAGTATCATCGGCGTGAGAGGGCTTGACTTCCGTGTTCGGAATGGGA
>JAITBO010000076.1 GCA_031283505.1 Treponema sp.
ACCACCTTGAAGCCCGCGGCTTCGGACATTCCCTTGAAGATATTCTTGCCGATGTCGTGGATGTCCCCTTCAACGGTTCCCAGCACGATGGTGCCCCGGTTCCCGCTGCTGCCGGAGCCCAGCAGGGGCTTGAGTTTCTCGATGGACGCGGTAAGAAGCTCCCCGGCGAAAATAAGGTCCCCCACAAAATACTCGCCGCTTTCAAAGTTCGCCCCCACGATTTCCATGCCCTGCTGGCAGGCTTCCACCACCTGCCTTGCCTCCTCCCCCGACGGGCCGGACGCAAGGAACTGATCCAGCATTGCGTTTACCGAATCCTCGTCCAACTCGCCGACAGTTTGTTTAAGTTTTGCCGTATCAATCATTATAAACCTCCTAATAGTTGCCGTTCCCAAGCACGGCCCGCAGTTTTGTTTTTGCCGCCGTCATGAATGCCCCTTTCCGCCGTGCCGGGTATGGCGACACTTCGGGCGCCGGCCCTGCCGCTTCCAGGATGGGGCGGTTTCCCGGGGGATGCGGGAAGCGGCGTCCCCGAAGCAGCCGCCCGTCTCAACGTTCGAGCCCGCCGCTTCCCGCGAGTCGTTGCCGGAAGGGGTTGACGCAAGAAACTGATCCGGCGTTGCGTTTACCGAACCCTCGTCCGGCGCGCCGGTCTGTTTACATTTTGCCGTGTCGATCATTATAAATCTCCTAATACTTGCCGTTTTCGCGGACCCACTCCAGCACGGCCTGCAGTTTGGGAACGTTGACGCTCTTGATATCAATGACGTTTTTATCAAAGTTGAAATAGAAATGATCGCTCTTCATGCAGGTGTCGAGCAGCCGCTTCGCCTCGTCAATACATTCCTCTTTGCTTCTGCTCAGGGTGATGGTCGGATCGTAGAAACCCGCGAACACGTGGTCCTTGCCCACGGTTTCGGTAAAACACTTGGGATCGCCTGATTCCATCATCATAATAGTGGAGTTAGGAAGCCTTTCGAGGAATTTCGCATTGCGCGTCCAGTCCTGCTCGACAAAGAGGGAACAGGTAATGCCCTTCTTATCCAGCTCCACAACGACATTTTCAAGGCTCGGCCAGTACAGTTCATCAAAGGCTTTTTTATTGATGAAGGGCCCCAGGTGCAGGGGGATGAAGCTGATTAGCCCCGGCCGCATCACTGCGGGGACGGCCATTTTGATCATGAGGGGGGTAATCACTTCCACTGCGGCTTTTACCTTGTCCGGGCAGCGGCGGATGTCCATAGTTATGGCCTTAAAGCCCCGGAGCTGATCCGAGAGGAAGTCAAAGGGGGCCTCAATCATCTGGCTGGTAATAAAACCGGGAACATAACCGTATTGAGCACTCACCTTTCCGGCAATTCCGTTCTGGGCGGCAAAAACATTTTTATACGACCCGTAGGCAGCCGCCAGCTTAAAGCCCCTCGTTACGGGGTCCGTATCTAGGGCCGTACAGACCCGGGGCAAAAATTTTTCCATGAGGGTCTTAACCGGCGCTGCGATAAATTCGTCGTAGTCTTCCGCGTGCATGGTTTCGATTTCCGGGTGCTGCATGGTTCCGCTGGAACCGGTGATCCAGTTTTTTGCGCCTAACTGCTGGTAAATGCCGGCAAAACGGATACTCCTTGCGGCAAACACATCGGAATAAAAAGTCTCGGCAACCTTTGTCAGAGCCTTCTCGAATAATTCCATGTTGTAATAGGCTTCTATCAAGTTGACGTTTGCCAGGCCGCAGGCCGCCTCCATAGTGAAGTTCGGGGTTATAAAAACCCGTTTCGGTTTTTTTCCGGCCAGAAGATCGGATCTGACCTGGTTCCGTTCCTGCTGTAATTCCAAAGCGGTACTCATAATAAGTTCCTCCTATAAGAATGTTTGCATTATCCGTACGTTGGTATCCCGTACGGATAAGCGTAAAAGAATCGATTAACTGTTACGGGCGTTAATTTCTTCCTCGTACTTCACCACGTCTTTTTGGGTAAGCCTGAATCCAAAGAGAATGAGAAGAACCCCCGCGCAAAGGAAAAAGCCGGGAACCAGCGCAAAAGCGGCGGTAATGCCCTTCTTTATGGACTCCGTCGCCTGGGCCGGATCGATCTGTGCGTTAAAGCCGGCCAGCATGAGGGCGCCGTTAAGAATAAGCGCCCGGGCGATGACGGCAGCTTTCAGGGGGACATTCTGAAGCCCCATGATCCAACCCCGGGAGTCCGCGCCCAGTTTCCACTGGGAATACACCGCGGCATCCGCGTAGAGGGCGGAACCACAGGCGTAACAAACGCCGTATCCAAGTTGAACAAGGGACATTAAAATTATGACCAGCCATATATTCTGATACATCAGAAAAGCAAGGATGCAAGCGGCGGCCATTACCACATACATCATGACAACCGTGTTACGGGAGGTAAATTTCCTGGCAAGAAAGGCTGCGATGAAGCCGCCCAGGACGGCGGCTATGTTTGAAATCAAGATATATCGGGGCAGCAATCCGACATTCCCGGCCACGTATCTGAAATAGTAGACCGCGGCGCCGGCAGTGACAAACTTGATGATCCACTTGGGGAAATCGCCCAGGATGAGGAAGCAGAGATGGGAATTTTGAAAGAGGGCTTTCAGCATGTCTTTTGCGGAAGCCCCGGTCTTGCTTTGCTTTTTGGCTATGTCTTCGGAACTTTCGATGACCTCGTAACCTTCGGTTACCTTGAAATTGACCCAGTAGCCGAATACCATCACAAGGCCGAGCACGATGGACAGAACCGCATATTGGTAGTTCTGGCCGAAAATGCCGGCAAACACCAGGGCAAGGGGCGGGCCTATGTACGAGAAGGCGACACCTGCCAGTTGATTCCAGGTAGCCCGTGAGGATGCAAGGATAGCCCGGCCTTCCGGCGTACCGCCGCAGGCGCTTACCAGGGTCGCGTTGGCTACATAAGGAATGTTCCAGGCGATGTGGGTAATGCTGTAAGCTACCACAACCACCGCATAGGCCAGGAAGCCTTCACCAATCTTGAGGAACTCAATAGCAAATAAAAAGGGGACTATCCAGGGAACCGTGACCAGCCAGGAACGGTAACGGCCCCATTTCCCCGGTTTGACGGCATTGATAATGCCGCCGTAGATCCACGACAGAGCCGTATCCACAATGCTGGTAATCAGCGAAATGGTTGTGGCAATCTCCGTGGCGAACATTGCTATGTTCGTCAGAAAAAAATTAAAGAAAAAAGCTTCTACATTGGACATGATGGTAAAACCACAATCCCCAAGCCCGTACCAGAACCTGGTTTTAGCCGATATCGGCTTCGGTCCTTTTCCCTGTGCATTTTCATTTTCAGTCATGAAAATCCTCCTTGAAAAAATTAAGGAGTTCCGGCTTTGCCGAAACCCCAGCGAACCAATACATACGACAGCATCCCCGCCGCTTAATCACGGGATGATTGCCGACAAGATAGGCCCGAAGGGGCCTTCCCCTTCCTTCCCGCCTTTGCTGTTTGCTGCTATGAGCCTTTCCATCTTTGGCATAACGTTGTCGATAGGCCGCTTATCAACGAAGTAGCAAAGGAACCACACAACCGTGCAGATCGGCCATTCTACATAAATCGGTGTTGGAAACACGGCTTTCACGTTGGGAATAAAGAGCCATGCGCAGAAGAATATGTAGGCGACCACCTGCGTAACGATTGCGCTGCTCTTCTTAATCAGACGCGGCCAGTAAAGGAAACTCAACATCATCCAGAAAAACGCGGGAGTGATGCATAATACGGTAATAATCGTACCGACAATGCTTGTGGCTCTATAGGCAAGAAACAGTGTCACACCGACCATAATTATGAGAGAAACGCGCGAAGTGAGCGCTTCTGTTTTTGGTGTACTGAGCCAGTTTTTCTTGAGTGGAGCAAGAACGTCAAATCCCACAAGCTGCGCTGCCGACATAAGCAGGGCGACTCCGGTTGATACGGTAACAGCCCATAGTCCCGCCATGCCAATTCCCGAGAGTACGGGCCCGAGTGACATGATAACTCTTGACATAGCCTGAGCGGAAGGAATGTCGGGGAAGTTTACCTTCGCAATCAGTCCGAAGATAACTGAGATTATGCAAATCGGAAGACATAGCAATGCACCGACGATAATACCCCAAGACGCCGTTTTTTCACTTTTCGCCGCGTGCGCACACATGGTATTTGACTGCGTCGTGATACGGTTACCGGGTTCGGATACCAAGTAGCTCAAACAGGTGAGCAGACCGAGTCCGCCCGTCAACGTAAGCCACGGCCCACCGGCGATGGTTGCTTGCTGTAACTGATTTATCTGAGCGGAAATCTCCGAAATACTGCCGTATTTTGCGAGCGCAACAAACAGGCATACGAAAAGCGAAACATAGATGACGATTACGTTGATAACGTTCGCAAGTCCCGTACCGTACAAGCCGCCAAGTATGCATATAACCGCGAACGCCATAGCCGTAATCGCGATACCGGCATTGAAACTAATCGTTCCGGGGAACATCGTGGAGAGCATCGCTCCTCCGGTGACATACTGCAAGCACCCTACACCGAGAATGATGATTAGCTGCCCTATTGTCATTAAGTACCGGGCGGCGGAACCGCAGTAATCCGCCACCATCTCAGCATTTGTGGAGTAACCAAGCCGCCGAATTCGTTTTGCACCCACGATTCCGAGGAACAGAAGCCCGATGACATTGGCCGCGCCGTACCATATAGATGACACTCCTGCCGTTTGAACGAGCTGTGCGATACCTGTTGTTGTCGCGCCGCCGATGGAACCGCCCGCACATAACATAACAATAATGATAAGCGACAGATTCTTCCCCGCCATCAGAAATGATCCTTGTGCTCCCGCCGCAATACGCTTTTTCTCCTGCTGCTGCGCCCAAGCGCAAGCACCGAAGAGAACTATAAGATACAGAATAACGATAATTGCTGTTGTCATTACTAAACTCTCCTTGAAAAATTAAGGAGTTTCGGCAAAGCCGAAACTCCGGCGAACCAATGCTTACAGCAGCATCCCTGCCGCTTAATCACGGAATCACCGCCGAAAACAACGGCCCGAAGGGGCCTTCCCCTTGCTCCCCGCCCTTCTTGTTCTCGTAGCGCAGGCAGAAATACACCGTCTTCCCCGAGTCCCCGTCAAAGTTGAAGCGGTAACGCCGGCGGTGGGTAAAGGTGGAATGGGGCAGATCGTCGCCGGTTACCGGGGGCTCGCTGAGGCGGAACTTGTCGTGTTCCGCGGCCGGGCCCAGGACGCCCCAGAAGACGCGCACCCCGTAGTCACTCCTCGAGTCGTCCTCCCCCGCGCCCACGGTGCGGATGTTGTTCAGCTCCACCATGTGCACCCCCGGATAGGCCACGTCCGCTTCCGGCTGGGCTTCGGGCTTGGGTACGGGCGTGCGGCTCGGGTCGGGATTTGGAATCCCTATGGCCGCCCGGTCCGCGTTGGTAACCGGCGGGTAGCGCAAATATTGGTTCACAAACGGTCTAATGGCCGCCACCGCCGCGGTTCTCGCTTCGTTCTTGACCTCGGTTTCCACCGGGGTGTGGGGTCCGGCAGTGGCGCCGTAGGCGGTTGTCCAGGCGGCGTGGACTTCCCCCAGCTTCGTGAGGGCCGCCTGGGGGATGTGGGTCCATTCCGGGGTACCGCCGGCGCATTTCTGGGATACATACTGGTACAAAAAACTGAACCAGTGGTCAAAGTCCGCATCCCGCGCGGGGATATAATTTTTACCCATCTTCATACTCCTATAAATGGTATTTGCGAGACTGGTTTGATAGCCCGCGGTACGCCGCGGCGCATATAATAGTGACGGTTTGAACGGGCGGGGGCGCCGCGCGAACCGGGGCTTAGAATTTCCGGAACCGGGGGCCTGTTTTCTCCGGCGGAAAGAGGTCTTTCCGCGATAGAAAGAGGTCTTTCCGCGATAGAAAGAGGTCTTTCCGCGACAGAAAGAGGTCTTTCTGCGATAGAAAGAGGTCTTTCCGCGATAGAAAGAGGTCTTTCCGCGGCAGAAAGAGGTCTTTCCGCGGCAATCAGGAAACGGTACTAAACCATGCGGGGTAAGGTCCAACCGGCGCGCACACGTCAGCGCGGGGGGAGCGGCGTTGACAGGCCTGGGGCACGGCGCGGGACGGCGTTCATAACCGGGTTTTCCTTTTGACGCAGCATATCGGGGGCAGGGTGTCAACGTGGCGCAATTCGGGCACTTTACTAAGCCGGTATGGAACGGGTATACTCCATGAAGATGGATACCATAAGCACCGTCCATAACTTCAAATTAAACGAATTCGAAGGTCCTTTGGACCTTTTACTTTTTTTAATCAAGAAGAACGAAGTCAATCTGTATGATATCCCCATAGCCCAAATTACCGAGCAATATCTGGATTACCTCCGTTTTGTCACCCGGCTCGATCTGGAGGATCTTACCGAATTCCACGCCATGGCGGCGAACCTTCTGTATATAAAATCCAAGATGCTTCTCCCTATAGAATTGAACCTGGAAGACGATATTGACGATCCCCGGCAGGAACTGGTGGATAAGCTCATCGAATATCAGCGGTTCAAAAAACTATCCGAACTGATGGAAGAAAAGGAAAAGGAAACCGAATGGGTCATAGAGCGTAAAAAACTCCAGAGGGCCTTGCCTTTTGAGGAGGAAGAACTCTGGAAAAAAGTAGACATCTGGGAACTGGTAAAAACCTTCTCATCCCTCATGTCCAACCTTTCCGGGGAGCAGATTATCGATCTGTACGAAGAAGTATCGATTAACGAAAAGCTGACCCTGATAACCGAATTTCTGGAGACAAAAGGGGAGTGCCGCTTTATGGATCTGGTGGTTAGGAACGGCTCCATCATGGATATCGTATGCGCCTTTCTTGCCCTGCTGGAAGCGGTAAAACTCAGGATGGTTATGGTTTTTCAGAACCGTATGTTCGGGGATATTTTAATACGCCCCGGTATAAGCGCCGATGGAGTTTCGACATAATGGATGTACGGATAGAAAAAGAAACGGCTCTGATAGAGGCTATCCTCTACCTTGAGGCGGACCCCCTGGATGAGGCGGGTTTGTGCCGCATAGCCGGCCTGGGCAAGGATATAGTCCAAGAGGCCTTAAAAAACCTTGGGGAGCGTTATGCCCAGGAAGACTCCGGGGTGGAACTATCCCGAATCGGCGGGGGGATCATGATCTCCCCCAAGAAGGAATACTGGGATAAGCTCAGGGAACGGTACGGCAAAAAAAACGAATCCAGGCTTTCCAAAGCAGCCCTGGAAACCCTTTCCATCATTGCCTATTCCCAGCCCATTACCCGCAGTGAGATCGAGTCGATCCGGGGTGTTTCCAATGCGGATAATATGATTCGCCTGCTTCTGGAAAAGGAGCTTATCCGGGAAGTGGGGAAAAAAGACGTGCCCGGAAAACCCCTCCAATACGGCACTACCAAGGAATTCCTCAAGTTCTTCCGTCTGGAAAGCATTGCGGATTTGCCCAAATTAAATGAAAGTGAGACCGACCGGTTTGAGCTTAACGGATAAAACAGACGTGCCCGCAATGAACGCGGGGGCAGAGGAAGCGCTTCTCAGGCTTCAGGTTTACCTCGCCCATGCTGGGGTTGCCTCCCGCCGCGCCTGTGAGGGGCTCATCAGTTCCGGCCGGGTAAGCGTAAATGGCCAAGTGGTAACCCGGTTAGGAACCAAAGTGGCGCCTGCCGACGATGTACGTTTGGACGGGGTGGCCCTGCGTCCTGAAACCCGGTTTCACTACCTGGCCCTCAATAAGCCGCCCCTGTATATATGCAGCTCCTTTGACCCTCAGGGCAGGCCCCTTGCAAAAGATCTCCTTCCCTTGCCCCGGGAACGGCTGTACAATGTGGGCCGGCTGGATTATCGATCATCGGGGCTCATTATCTTTACCAATGACGGTGATTTTGCTGCAAAGGTAAGTCATCCGTCGGCGAAAATTGAAAAAGAGTATCTGGTGGAAGCCACCGGTCCCATCCCGGATACCATGATTGTGGAATTTGGGCGGGGGCTGGAAATTGAAGGGGTATTTTACCGATCCGCTGAAATTGAACGCCTGGGCCGGAAATCCGTCCGGGTGGTACTTATCGAAGGTAAAAACCGGGAGATCCGCCGGGTTTTTTCGCATTTCCACCTGCACCCCGGTAAACTCCACCGCATAAGAATCGGCCCGGTGGTTTTAGGCACACTCGGGGTAGGGGAGTCCCGGCCGCTTACTGAGGAAGAGCTTACTAAATTATCGAGGAGAACATAGTGGTAATTGCCATTGACGGCCCCGCGGGATCGGGAAAAAGTACTATCGCCAAATACCTGGCGGAAAGGCTTAAACTGCCCGTGGAAGGGTCCTTTACCTATGTTAATTCGGGGAACATTTACCGGGCTATTACCCTGGGATGTATCCGTAACCGTATCGATCCCCTGGATCAGGGGGCTGCCCTGGGCTACGCTCAGTCCTGTTCGATAGGCTATAATGACGGAGACGTGTATTTGGAAGGGGAAAATGTAGTTGCCCTGCTTCACACCGATGAAATCGACAAATTAACCGCCCCTTTATCAGCGAATGTACCTATACGGCATGTGGTAAATGACCTTATCCGGAAAATTGCCGGAAAGATGAACGTGGTGGTGGAGGGCCGGGATATGACTACCGTGGTTTTTCCCGACTCGAAATACCGGTTCTACCTGGACGCTTCCGTGGAAGCCCGGGCCAAACGGCGCTTTGACCAGGGGGTATCCAAACTCAGTTTGGAGGAGATCCTTACCGCAATTCGGGAACGGGATGAAATTGATTCAAATAAAATCGAAGGAAGCCTTAAAATTGCCCCGGGAGTACGGTATTTGGATACATCGGACTTGACCATTAACCAAGTTTATGACAAATTAGTAGAGGAAATAACGAATACACAGATAGAAGGATCAACCATGGGCCAGTTGGAAGTGGAATCGGACACTAGTCCGATAGAAGAATCAAATGTGCAGAAATCTGCAAATTCTCAGGACGATATTCAAACACAATTACAAGAAAAGTATCTCAAGAGCCTGGAACAGCTCGAAGAGGGGCAGTTGGTAGACGGTCATGTCATTCAGATTACCCCTGACCATGTCTTTATCGACGTGGGGTATAAGTCTGAAGGCAAGATTCCCATTGGAGAATTCACTGAAGCCCCCAATGTCGGGGATGTGGTATCGGTTATTCTCATAGCCAAGGAGAATAAATACGGGGAAGTGATTGTTTCCAAGCAAAAAGCGGATATAAAGCTTTTTTGGAAGAATTTACGCCAGGCCTTCCAGGATCATACCATGGTGGAAGGGATCATCGAAAAGCTCGTTAAGGGCGGCTACGATGTCGATCTCGGCGCCGGGGTTCGGGCCTTTCTGCCTATCAGCCAGTCCGATGCCCAAAAAGTGGACAAGCCGGAGAAACTCCTGGGGCTTAAAACCAGTTTTTACGTGGAACGGCTTTATTCGGATGGTAAAGTTAATATTGTAGTAAACCGCCGTAAATGGCTTGAGGAAGAAATTGAGCAAAAGCGGAAAGATTTCTTTGAAAAGACCCGGGTTGGGGATGATGTAAGCGGGGCGGTAAAGAGTTTTACCTCCTTTGGCGCCTTTATCGATTTAGGAGGTTTCGACGGCCTACTCCATATCAACGATATGAGTTGGGGCCACGTAACCCGGCCCAAGGACTTTGTTAAGAAGGGTCAGGAAATCCGCCTTAAGGTTATCCGTATCGATCCCCAGGAAAAGCGGATCAACCTTTCGTTAAAGCATTTTTCCGATGATCCCTGGGTCCATTTTGAGGATAAGTACCATGTCAATGACATTATAAAAGGCAGGGTAACCAAACTTACCGACTTCGGCGCCTTTGTAGAGCTTGAGGAAGGTATCGAAGGGCTGGTGCATATTTCGGAATTCTCCTGGGTGAAAAAGATACAGAAACCCGAGGAAGTGCTGTCCATCGGCAACGAAACCGAATGTATGATCCTGGGTTACGATCTCCAGGCGGGCAGGGTATCCCTTGGGCTTAAACAGGTCACTGCCAACCCCTGGACCGAAATAGAAGAGAAGTATCCCGTGGGAACCAGGCTTAGAAGAAAGGTGACAAAGATAACCAACGCCGGGGCCTTCATTGAACTGGAAGAGGGTATCGACGGGTTTCTCCACGGAGACGATATTTCCTGGACTAAGAAGATCAAACATCCGGGAAGCGAATTTTCAGCGGGCCAGGAAATTGAAGTTATGGTCATCAGCGTTGATGCGGAGGATAAAAATATCCGTTTGGGGATTAAACAGCTTTCTGAAGATCCCTGGCAGAATTTCGCGGCAAGCTATAAACCGGGGTCCTTGGTTGAAGGAGAAGTTTCATCGGTTACCGATTTCGGCGTTTTTGTCCGGGTCCCCGGCGGCATCGAAGGGCTCATTCATAAATCTAACCTTCCGGAAAACCAGGAGGATGATCCGGATGAACTCCTCAAAAAGTACCATGTTGGGGATGAGATAAAAGCGGTTGTTCTGGAGCTGCAGCCGGATAAGCAAAAGGTAGCTTTTTCGATTAAGGATTATCAGAGGAAGGTCCAGCGGGTTGAATTGTCCCGGTACATGGCGGCGGAAGAGTCCGATGGTTCCACATTTACCCTTGGGGATTTTTTTAAGTCAAAAAATACTCCCGAGGGTTAGATAAAAGACCGCATGTATGCTGTCAGCCATAGACGTTCAAAAATTTAACACCCTGATAGAGATTAACACTCTTATTAATTCGAATTATACGGACGTTCATTCACTGTTAACCAGGATACTGCAGTCCGCCACCAGATTATGTGAGGGAGAGGCTTCAAGCCTGCTCCTTGTAAACCGTGAAAATCAGGAACTGTACTTTGAAATTGCCTTGGGTACAAAAGGCGCCGAAATAAAAAAATTCACCTTGAAATTCGGGGAAGGTATAGCCGGATGGGTGGCTCAAAATAACAAATCTATCATTGTTAACGATGTTATCAACGATAAGCGCCACCTAAATTCCATTTCTGATCGGATTGGGTACCCTTCCAGAACCATACTCGCGGTACCCTTGCGAAACAAGGGCGAGTGTATCGGTGTGATAGAATTACTAAATAAAAAAGATGATAAATATTTTACCCAGGATGATCTTGAATGGCTTGAAATATTTGCCAACCAGGCGGCCATAGCTATTCAGAACGCCCGGAGCTTTGAACAGGCCAAGGTAGAAATAGAATCACTACAGGATCAGATTAAAACCGATAAGGGTTATCATACCATGATAGCTAAAAGCCCAATCATTATGGAAAAGATCGATATCATCGACAGAATTGCCAAGACCGATTCTTCCGTACTGATCCTGGGAGAAAGTGGGGTAGGGAAGGAAATTTTTGCCGAACAGATACATCTTCGCAGTCCTCGCTCAAAAGCGCCCTTAATACGGGTAAACTGTGCGGCCCTTCCTGAGGGCCTTTTGGAAAGCGAGCTCTTCGGTCATGTTAAAGGGGCCTTTACCGGAGCCATACAGACCCGGCGGGGCCGTTTTGAGCTGGCGGACGGGGGCACCATTTTTCTTGACGAGATTGGGGATCTTTCTCTGCAGCTCCAGGCAAAACTGCTCCGGGTTATACAGCAAAGGACCTTCGAAAAGATAGGTTCCGAAGTATCGGTAACGGTGAATGTCCGCATCCTGGCCGCCACCAACAAGGATATTGAAACCCTGGTTGCCAAGGGAGAGTTCCGAAGCGATCTTTACTACCGGCTGAATGTTTTACCCATCTATATTCCGCCGTTGCGGCAGCGTACCGAGGATATTCCGGAATTAGCGGATTTTTTTCTTAAAAAATTTATCCGGGAAACCAAGAAGCAATTTGCGGGGTTTTCCAATGAAGCCCTGGAGGCTATGCTTTCCTATTCCTGGCCGGGGAATGTCAGGGAGTTAGAAAACTGTATCGAAAGGGCCTGTGTCATCGGAAAGAATTCCCTGATACGAAAAGAAGATCTCTTCCTTAAAATCGGCAATGAAACCGGCACAGACAAAGGGGATCGGAATCTTAAAACGGCGATCAATGTTTTTAAGACCCATTTTATTAAAAAAGCCCTGGAAGAAAACAACTGGAACCAGACCGAGACCGCGAAATCCCTGGATATCCAAAGGACCTATTTATCGCGGCTTATAAAAGAATTAGATATTATGAACCTTAAGGAGAATTAAATGGTAACAGCAAAGGCAAAGGAAGAAACAAAAGAAACGCGCAGCCTGGGTGATGTCCTTGCCGATTTTATTCAGCATAATCGTAAGGGACTGTTGATCACCCTGATAACTATGGTAATCGTGGTGATTATTTTTATTGCCGGTTTTGCTATTAGGGATACGATGCGGGAAAAAGCTATCGAAGCAGTTGAGGATTTTGCCCAACGATATGATACTCTGGTAATTGATATCAACGAACCTGCAAAAGCGGAGGAAGTTCAGGCCCTCCTGGACGAGTTGAACGCCTTTGCGGGAAAGCATTCAGGCTATGCCGACGCCCGAGCCTATTCCCTGGCGGCATCCATCTATACAGAAAAGAAAGACTGGGGTGAGGCGGAGAAAGCCTGGACCAATTCCGCCAAGTCGGCGGGAAAATCATACCTGGCTCCGGTGTCGTTATTCAATGCCGCGGTAGCTGCGGAAGAGCAGGGGAATCTGGCCCAGGCTATCAGCCTCTATACCGAAAGCATTGCCCAGGAGTCCGATTTTCCCGGCGCTGCCCGTGCCCAGTTTGCCATCGGGAGACTATACGAATCCCAGGGGGATAACCAAGCCGCCCTTGAAGCCTACAGGGTTATTCCGACAAAATGGGTAAACGAAACTACCTGGGTTAACCTGGCTCAAAGCCGGATCATAATCTTATCGAATATAGGTTCTTAATGCTGAAAGGATTTTGGCGTTTCCGGTTATGCTTATTAGTT
>JAITBO010000114.1 GCA_031283505.1 Treponema sp.
AATAGAGATCCGTTCTTCAAAAGGTATTACCGGCGATTTGTTCTTGTATGACCGGACAAGATCATCGGTACTGACGCCGACGATTAAGTAATCGCACTGTTCTTTTGCACGCCTTAGTATAGCAAGATGCCCAATATGAAAAAGATCAAATACACCGGTAGTATAACCGATAATGCCGTCTATATCTTTAATCACAGAAAATACTCCTTATCCTCCCTACCTGTAGGGACCAAAATCAAGTTCTATAGCGTCATGTAAAGGAATTTGTTTTTCCACCGGGGGGAGCTTCATATAATCTCCATACTGTTCGGTCAAAAATGTATGATAGTCGGCGGGGATGGGCAGCTCAATTCCCTCAAAAACCGCGGTTCCCAGTTGACTTAGCGTCTTATGCAGATGCCGCTGTCTGGGGAATCCAAAACGGCTGGTAAGCGCCATACGGTATTTTGATTTTGAATCGACATATTTTAGATAATAACGCTCCAATTTATTTTTTATTGAAGTTGTCGGTATAAAAAAAAATACAGAATAGGACAGGTATAAAATAATCCTATAGATAATATTGGCGGGCCGCGGCCTTACGCCCAAACGAAAATAAAAATTACGTATCAATAAAGAAAAAAAATAGCAGTACAAAAAAGCCTTGCAGTTATTTTCCGGTATTATATCATAGGCCAGTATATCAATAGAGATTCCTGTATATGGTAAGTTTGCGTCTGTTCTCTTTTTATATTTTGTATTCTTGAGCCGGATATGTGTACTATAAATACTGCCATTGCCTGATTGTACATAGAAATTATCGCCTAATTCATCATTTACGATATGAACAAATTTATCAAAATCATCCCTGAGCATTCCAATGTCAATATCATCATCCCAGGGAATAAACCCTTTATGCCGGACAGCTCCGATTAACGTCCCCCCAATAAGGAAATAATTAATCTTATGCTTTTCGCATATTCGTTTAACTTCTATAAGAATAATCAGCTCCGATAATTGCAGTTTCCGCAGGGAATCCTTATCGAGATACATCATTTATCCTCCGTTTTTTTTGAAGATCTTGTTTTATCTGCCTGGTGTAACTATTCAATCGTAGCGTGATTTCAGAACGTTTCTTGTTCTCTAGTATCCCGACAGCAATGAAATTGCAAGTTTATTTTTCCTGCGCGAAATTGGCAACATACAGCCATCGCAAACACATAGTGTTTGCGCGCGCAAGGGATAGAGCGGAAATCCTTTTTTGCCTGCCTATGGCGGGCAAAAAAGATTGGAGCGATAGCCCGGTCCCGCCGCAGGCGGGATGCGCCCAAATCCGCAATTTTAATCGTGTCGGGATACTAGTGCTTTAACAAAGGAGGCCCGCCCCTTTAGGGCTAAAAGCCCCTTCATTCCGCGGATTGCGGCAACGAAGTTGCCGACGCTATCCCCCGGACGCGGCTGAATAGTTACACACGCTTTTTTATTTTTCCGGTAACCCATTCCCGCTCCGCCCTGGTAATCCCCAAAAGGAATATAATCCCCGTAACAGACAGCAAACTTATGACGACAGTCATAAGCAGCCTGATTATCCCGGGAGAACAGAAAAAAACAAAGCAAGCCGGAATAATGCTGCTAAGGCCGGCAACCAGAATAACGGGAAACACTACGGCCTTTACGTACAGCCATGCCGAAAAATTAAGCTGCCGTGACAGTATTACGATACGGACGGCAAGGGCAAAGACCGACAGGCCAATCCCGATACCCTGGACGCTGACCGGCGAACAGCCGGCCTTGAGCGCCGCGAATGTTACCGGCAGATTCAGGAGGATAATGCCCCCCGACACCGCCTGATACCATTTTATTTTTCCTGTTGCCTGAGAAACAGAATTGAGCGGAAAGCTGATAGAATCTATCAGGGTGTTTGCCAGGAGGATCCGGGTAAAGGCAATAACGTATTCAGGCGTTGCTTTAAGCCATATCCCAAGCAAAAACGGCAGCTCAAGCCCAATGGGAAGAATAAAGAAAAAAAGTAAAAATGCGGCTCCTTTTGACGCCCGAAAAACCAGCAGCAGCATTTTTGAGCGGTCTTCTGCCGCATAATACTTGATAATTTGCGGCTTGGCTGCGGTAGAAAAATTTAACGCAAAGTTGCGAATAGTCGCGTCAACCTGTCTGGAAAGGCCCCGCGCGGCGTTGACTAAGGGACCGAAAAACAGGTTCAGCAGAACGTTCACGCCCTGATACTTCATGACATCCGCCAGCGACCCAAACAGGTTCCAGCCTATATAACCGGTCATTTCCCGAAACAGCGAAAAATCCCAGCAATACCTGAATTTACATTCGGCGTATTTTTTGACGGAAACGATCCGGTAGATGCCTGTAGTAATAAATGTTACGGCAAGTATCAAAATACCGTACAGTTTAAGTTTATCAAAAAAGAAAAGCTGTATCATATAGGCGGTAAGTAATTTTAATACCCCTTCCGCAATGCTTACGGTAGCATATACATTCATGTTTTCGTGGGCAATGATGGCCGCCTTGTAAGGCGTGGTGATCATTGTCAATATGAACGAGAACACTGAACATTGATATACCCAGAAAGCCGCGTTCAAACGGTCCAACGGCATGACCAGTTTGTTTTTTATAAACCACGCGCCCGCTGTTTCTGAAACAATCAAAAAAACGACGCTGATCAGTACGTAGATCGTCATCGTCAGGCTGAATATTTTTTCTAATCCTTTGCTGTTATTCTTCCCAATCTCAAATGAAAAATACCGCTGGCTGGCCGCTGCCATTGAACCGCTCAAAAAGCTGAACATGGCAACTACCCCCGCCGTTACATTATATATCCCGTAATCCTCCGCACCCAGCACGGCAAGGACCACCCTGACGGTGTACAGGTTGACCAGCATAATAAGAATCTGCCGGAAATAAAGCATGAGGGTATTTTTGGCTATACGGGTTGTGTTTGACGGCATGGGATGAGGCGCTTCCGGAATCGGGATAAAGACAAAACTTCACCGTTTCCGCGGCTATGGCGGAATTACGGAATTTGCAGCCGGGGCTGGCCGGCGTCTGGCACCGGATAACGTGAGTCTGAGCCGAAACATCATAACTACATTATACCGGATAAAAATACAAAAAATCGTAAACTCGTTATACATTATAACGAGTTTACGTTATTGTCAAGTTAAATTTGTCCGTTTTGACCTTTTTTCGGACCCGATAATTTACTATGGATATAGACGAGGATTATGACGCTCAAATGTTTTGGGAGAGGTATGGAGATTTGATAAAGAAAGATCTTCCGGTTATCCTCAGAACACAGGTCAAGCAGTCAACCCTTTCCACCTGGAGAAGCAAAAAAAAATTCCCAAGAGCGGATATGGCGGTAAAAATAGCCAAGGCTCTGGATACAACCGTCGAATATCTCGTCACTGGTGAAGAAAAAGAACATCCGGTATGTACGCCCTGGGCTATGGCCGTTGCCCTGAAGGTCGATCAACTGAATGATGCGGGTAAAAA
Source organism: Treponema sp. (assembly GCA_031283505.1). Next base: position 3,505 of record JAITBO010000114.1, read on the forward strand.
AATTGTTTTTGATGTGGCTAAAGGCTTGGAAACCCAATACCCTTTAGAAGATTCGCCCTCTACACTGGCGGCAAATTAGACCACCCCTGATTTAGTTTTGGATTTTTTTCGTAATTATTCAACTGCGGGATTTAGTTGAACTGTGGGGAAGAAGGGGTGTTTTACAGCCCCTCCCTCCCCGCACCGGATTGCACCTTTACCCCAGGGTTGCCAGCATGATGGCCTTGATCGTATGCTTGCGGTTCTCCGCTTCGTCCCAGACGCGGCTTTGAGGGCCTTCGATTACATCTGCGGTGACTTCCTCATCCTTGATTGCCGGAAGACAGTGGAGGAAGATGGCGTCTTTGCGGCCCGTTTTGTCCATCAGGGACTGGTTGACCTGGTAGGGCCTGAGGACGGAAAGCCGTTCCTCACGCACGGCTTCTTCGCCCATGGAAACCCAGACATCGGTGTAAATGGCGTCCGCCCCTTCGACCCCGGCGGTATCGGCGGTGACGCAGAGCTTCGCTCCGGAGGCGGCGGCCAGGGAAGCGCATTTTTCCGTCAAGGCAGCCTCGGGATCGAGGCTGGGGGGGGTAACTATGGTAAAGTGAACCCCCAGTTTGGCGCATATCACCATAAGAGACCGGGCCATGTTGTTCCGTCCGTCCCCCACGAAGCAGAGTTTCTTGCCCCGGCAGGGACCGGAGCTTTCTTCCAGGGTCATGATGTCCGCCAGGACCTGAGTGGGATGAAAGGTGTCGGTGAGGCCGTTGTAGACCGGAATCCCTGAGTATTGGGCCAGGGTTTCCACTGTGGATTGCTCGAAACCCCGGAACTGGATGGCGCTGAACATACGGCCCAGGACGCGGGCGGTATCTTCAATGGATTCTTTGGCCCCTAATTGTATGTCCTTGGTAGAGAGAAAAACCGGATGCCCCCCTTCTTCCCCAAAGGCGGTTTCAAAGGCGCAACGGGTCCTTGTAGAGCGTTTTTCAAAGAGCAGTGCGAGGGTCTTGCCCTTAAAGCGTTCATGAATCTCACCCCGCTGTTTTTCGGCCTTTACTTGTTTGGAGAGCTCCAACAGGCAGCGGATTTCCTCTTCCGTATAATCCAGCCATGTCAAGAGGGATCGCCCCTTAAAAGATTCCAAAATCATAATGCCTCCATACTAATCAAATTTAGAATTATAGTGTATACTGGTTTGAGGTGGAATTGCTATGATACGGATATTGTTTTCTCTTCGATTTCAGGCTCAATTGAGGCGCACAAGGCCGGTCTTATATAAATCAATAGAAAATTCTATCACGGAAGCCATTAAAGCTTCGGGAGGGATACCGAGGTTTGAACGCCGGTATATCACCGCGTCTTTTGATGAAAAAATCATAGGCTTTTGGATCGATATATTGACTGTAATGGAAACTATCGGCAGGACAATGGAAGACGCCGCTTCCGAATTGTACGGTTATATTGTGGTCCTGGGCCGGGATATGGAGGATGTAACGATACAGCATTTCCGTCTTATCTCTTCAGAAGAAGGCGGCGTCTGGTGCGATCCCCAGGTCCGGAAAGCCCTGTCGGTTTACGGAACTTTTGAAAATCCCCTGGCGGGAGAGAAGATAAATCCCGCCATTGCGGGATATGCCCGGCTTAAAAACATACACATTTTTCCGGGAGGCGGGAAGGACGGAGAAGTCCGGTCCGAAAAGTATTTCCCCTACCGGGAAAGGATACAGCGTACCTTGAAACAAGGGGAAAACCGGAACGCCCTCCTTGCGGGTCCCCGGTTTATAGGCAAGCGGGAGGGGCTGCGCCGGTACTGCGCTTCTCTCCTGGGCGGAATTCCTCCTCTGGTCATCACTTTTGGGGCCGGGGGTGGCGGGGTAAGTTGTTTTGCGGACGCTCTTACGCAGCCGATCCGTTCCTTTATCGCTCCCCATTCCGGAAAAGCGACCATGGAAGAACTGGACGCGCTGGGGACTTTGATAGCCATGGACCGTTTCCGGAATCAGCATTCCGAGTACCTGTTTTCCAAAGTAAACCGGTTTCTTCGTTTATTGTGCGAAACCTATGAGACTGCGGTAAGACAGGCCCGCCTGATCCCTATCCTTATTCTGGAAAATATTCACGAAGCTGAAACCGGGGCTGTCCAGGCATTTACCGGCTGGTACAGGGCGATTTCGGGCAAGTCAGATTTTTTGGTGTACGGAACTTGTTCCGATGCGTTTCGGACAGAACCGGCGGTGGAAACGCATCAGGTTAGCGCGCGGATCGTGCCTGAACCCTGGCCCCATATCTTCCCCAGAGTCCTGCAATTCCCTCCCGAAGACTTTGTTTCTCCGCCGCCGCCGCAATTATCCGCCGACCTCTGCGAAATCGCCTATGTCTTTACCCTTTTCAGGCGGTATTTTCCTCCTTCCCAATTTCCCGTTCTTTTTAAAGAAGCGGGCATAAACCCCCGTATGGTAACGAGGACTCTGGACTTTTTTTCCGGGGAAGGGCTTATTGATTTTCGGGAAGATCCCCTGCCCAGGATTGCCAATTTTATTCCTCGTGCCGGAGAGCTTCCGGGGGAACGGAAGGATTTTATTCAGTCTATTGTTTTGGAACGCATCCTCGCCTGGGTAGCCGAGAGGAGGTTTAACCCCTGTTTTAACGTGCTCAAAGTTCTTTCGGATTTGGGAGGCCGGGGTTCGGATGCCCTCGTCCTGGATTCCCTTATGGGAGACATCGTAAATGGAACCTATAGGGGCATAGACGAAGTTATCAATACCAGAATGTTCGAGACCCTGACAGGGGAAAGCCGCGCATCCCTGCTCAGATACATTGCCGCCACAAGTAAAGCCCTGCTCCATGGGACGGAAGAGGACATCCGCAGCGCCTTCCTCGCTGTGCCCCCGGAATCCGAGGCCTTTCCCCTCTACAAGGCCCGTATCTTTATAGGCGTCACGGGCTACTATCTGAGCATTCAGGACAGCCCTTCGGCCCTCAAGTCCGTCAAAGAGGCCATGATGCTGAGTCAGTCCCTGGAAAAAGGGAAGGGCCTCGTCCAGGTTTACCGTCTCTTTTCGCTGGTGAATGTATCTCAACACCGCTTGGGCGATGCCCTGGAGTATTTTACCTTTGCCATTGAATATGCGGAACGTATCGGCAGCCAGGAAGAATTGGCTTTGGCCGCCTATTATGCCGCCGGAACCCATTTTCTGTTCGGCAATATCTCCAAAGCCGAGCGCCTTGCCCTCCAGTCGGAAGCCGCCGCCCTTGCATCGGGCCGGACCGAGTGGGCGGACCGCGCCCGTTTCCTCCTGGGACGGCTCCGCTTTGAAACCGGCCGTTATCAGGACGCCCTGGACATCTTTGAGCGCCTGGAAAGCCAGTCCCCGCCGTCTTCAAAACGGGCCATGGTTTGTTCCGCCTGGATATTCAGAACCGAAGTGTTCTTAAAACGCCCCGATCCCCGCATCCCCGGTATGATGAACTACGACGCCCGTCTTTTCGCGGTGGAGGCGGCTTATCTGGCCGGCAATTACCGGGAGACCGTAACCCTGGCGGACAGCCTATTCACAGCCCTGCCCGAAGGGAATTTTCTCTTTATCGAACAACCCGACTGGCGGAGCGGTTTTTTCCAGTGCGAGCTTTTTACCTTTTCGATGCGGAACTTCTTTTCCCGACTCCTCTCCACCTACCGCGCCCTGGCCCTCTGCCGGGTGAAACAGCTTAACGACTCTGCAAAGGAACCGGTGAAGATCGAAGCCAAAAGCGAAGCCCAGGAGTGCCTCCGCCATATCCTGCGGGAGGAGGGTATGCCCCAGACGGATCCCAACGACGCCTTTTATTATTACGCCTATTATTGCGTCCTCCAGGAAACCGGCGCCGTGGAAGTAGATATGAATACTGCCGTCAGCCTTGCCTTTAAGCGCCTTCAAAGCCGGGCCAGCCGTATCGATGATTTGGAGACCAAGAGGTCATTTCTGTCTCTTAACTACTGGAATAAAGCCCTGGGGCAGGCGGCCAGGCAACATAAACTCATATAAGTCCCGGTCGGGCGGCATTTTTTTGTCCCAAAACCGTGCGTGTTAGTGCACAGTCAATTGGTTTTGGGACAGCTTTCACTTTCATTAATATTGGGATTAACGGATTGTCAAGGTTGTTCGTCAAAGTGGTCCCGGAGAAAGGTCATCTCCACTGCGTCCTCCAGGGTATCGGCAATGTTTCCCGCCCCCAGTTCGCCGGTGAACCCGGCCTTCTCCAGGGCTTTTTTCGGCTGGACCCGGATTTCGCAAAGGATCAGGCGTATCTTCCGATGCCGGCACTGGGCCATAAAGGATTCCAGAGCGCTGATGCCTGTTGAATCTATAACCGGCACATCCCGCATCCTGAGAATCAACGCCTTGGGCGTCTTCGCTACTTTGCGGAGGATATTCTGGAGCATATCCGCCACGCCGAAGAAGAAGGGACCGGTGATTTCGTAGATTTCAATGTCCTTGTGAACCAGCGCGGCAATAGAATCCGCCGTCTTTTCTTCAATGTAGCCAAAAGCCAGTTCCGTTATCAGTTCATCCGTACCGGGTTTAACGTCGGTAACTTCGATCATTCGGCGCATAAAGAGACCTACCGCAAGGATCACTCCTACTTCCACCGCAAAGGTAAGGTCAAAGGCAATGGTGAGAAAAAAAGTAACGATAAGTACAATGGCGTCACTCTTGGGCGAACACCGGATAAGCCGGACAAAACGGCTCACGTTGCTCATGTCCCAGGAGACCACCATCAGCACTGCGGAAAGGCTCGCCAGGGGAATGGCGGAAGCCGCAGGGGCCAGGAACAGGATGAAGACCGTCAAGGTAATGGCGTGGACTATGCCGGCCACGGGACTAACCGCCCCGGACTTGATGTTGGTCGCCGTACGGGCAATGGCGCCGGTGGCGGGGATGCCGCCAAAAAAAGCGGCGGCTATGTTACCCAAGCCCTGGGCGGCAAGCTCCATGTTGGCGTTATGGCGATCCCCGGTCATGCTGTCGGCAACTACCGCCGACAGCAGGGATTCAATAGCCGCAAGCAGGGCGATGGTAAAGGCATCGGGAAGCACTACGCGGACCAGTTCCCAACTAAAGGCGGGCATTGCCGGTAAGGGGAGGGAAGAGGGGACGCCGCCAAAACGGCTGCCTATGGTTTCCACCGGCAGGGCCAAAAAGCGGCAGGCCAGGGTTGCGGCGGCCACCCCTACGGCGGCGCCGGGAATACGAGGGAAAGCGCGCCGTAGCAGGATGATGATGAGCATGGTTCCCAAGCCGATTCCCAGGGTCAGAAGGTCCAAGGTGGGGAAGGCTGCGATGTATTCGCCCCATTTTTCAAAAAAGGCCGGGGAGCTTGAAGCGATATTCAGGCCAAAAAAATCCTTTACCTGCTGGGAAAAGATCAGCGCCCCTATACCGGTCGTAAAGCCGGTGGTCACCGGATAGGGAATAAACTTGATGAACTGCCCAAGGCCCGTCACCCCCATAATGAGGAGCATGATTCCTGCAAGGAGGGTCGCCAGGATAAGACCCGGCATACCGTGTTCAGCAACTATTCCGTAGATGATGACCACAAAAGCGCCGGTCGGCCCGGCAATCTGGAACTTGCTGCCTCCCAGCAGACTGACGAAAAAACCGGCCAGGATAGCGGTGTACAGACCCTGAGCCGGAGTCCCCCCGGCGGCAATACTGAAGGCCATGGAGAGGGGCAGGGCCACGATCCCCACAATGACCCCTGCCAGGCAGTCTTTTCCAAAGAACGCCCAGCCATACTTTTTACCATCTCTGCCAAAAAACAACTCTACTGTACGAGGAATAAAATTTGCAAGCTTGATAAACTTAAATGACTGCATTATAAATCCTTATATATATCTTCAGGGCCGGTCCAACAGCGCCATGATTACATCTGTCATCATTTTAGTCAGATTTTCCGGTATCTTCAATGGTAATTATTTAATATATGGAGTGATCCCCAAAGTATGTATAGAGGGGGTAATGTCTGGCTGCTTACCCCGATACGGTGTGGGACGAGAAGTCCTATCAATTGCTTGACCATGCCCGGGAACCGCTGCCGGTAAAACCTGGACACACCGAAAAAGCCGATAACGAATACCGCCGAAATGGGACCCGCAGTATTTTCATGGTTACCGAGCCTCTGGCCGGCTGGTGGTATGTAGAAGCTTTATCAAACCAAATGGCTGCTTGATACCCGTTATCCTGAGGCTGAAAAAGCCGTACTGGTGATGGATAACGCGACCCTTCGGTTCGAAAATACCCGCGCCCTTTCCTCGGCGAAAGCCTTAAAGATGGTTTTTGAAGGCCAAACATCCGATTTTATGCTTGAAACCGATTAATCCGGCTGAATAGTTACAGTTGATCTTTATATGTTATTACCATAATAGTAAACTTTGATAGGAGGATTATTTTATGCAGGAAGTCTATGATTTTTTAAAGAAGAGTGAAACATATTACATTGCTACAACTGATGGCAAAAAACCACAGGTCCGTCCCTTTGGTACGGTGGATATTTTTGAAAACAAGATCTACTTCCAAACCGGCAAGGTTAAAAAAGTATCGCAGCAAATAAAAACCAATCCGAACATCGAAATTTGTGCAATGGCGGATGGCAAGTGGTTGCGCATAGAGGCCGCCGCGATTGAGGACGACAGGGTGGAAGCGAGACAGCATATGCTAAACGCATATCCGGAGTTGCAGGCAATGTACAAGGCGGATGACGGCAATACGCAGGTTTTTTACCTCAAAGACGCCGTGGCTACCATTTCATCTTTTACCGGCGCGCCTATCGAGTTTTAACCGGGCATAGACCCCGTCCGCGAATCAGAAAAAAGGGCCTTACTGTCTGCGGCGGGAATTAACAAAACGGGAAAAGTCGGCGATATTACTAACAACGATTCTGCCGGGGTACATTTCCATGCGCCGCTGATGGACGAAGCGGTTCAGAATACTTGTGGTTTCGTTGATACTCATGCCTGCCCAATGGGCAACATCGTCTACAGTGGCCGTGAATTCCCGGCGTTCGGTGCTGCGGTCAAGGTTTTGACTGCTTTCGTCAAGCATAAGAAAAACATCCGCGATCTTCGCATGAGGATCTTCCAGGGTGAGGATCATGAATCTGCGTTTGGAATCGAAGATACGTTTGGCGAACATTTTAAGGAGCATCAGAGCCAGTTGAGGGTTGCCCATCATCAAAATTTCAAAATTCTGCCGGTTGAATTCCAGAACGATGACATTATCAATGGCTATGGCTGTGGCGGAACGGGGTGAATTTTCCAGGATAGCCATTTCACCGAACATATCCGAAGGCTCCAGAATATCCAGAGTCTTTTCAACGGTTCCCACTATCTTGATCAGCCTTACCCTGCCTGACTGGATCATGTAAAACGCATCCCCCGGTTCATATTCGGAGAAAATCATTTCGCCGGACCGAAACGTCCGGGCAAAACGGCTGAAGGCCGAAAAATCCATAGCCACTCTACACCCCCAAATCCTGAAGGGCCCGTTTTGCTTTTGAATAGACAGCTTCTTCACCGGCAACTACGGTAAGTATCTTTTTATAAAAGGCCGCCGCCTGATCCCTGTAGCCTATTTTTTCATACGCCTGGCCCATGAAGAAGAGAGCGGTCCCCAGTTCCGGGTGTTTGGGATAATTGGAAATTACCTGCCCCAAATGCTGAATGCAGTCGTTATATTTTCCCATGAGGAAGAGGCAGCGTCCCATGTCGAAGCTGCTTTTCGCCGCATATTCCTGATCCGCCCCGGATTTGATTATTGTTTGCAGCGCCGCATAAGCCTGCTGATACTTTTTCTGGGTGATAAGGCTTACAGCGCCGTAATAGGCTTTGGCAGTGCCGGTCTGTTTGGATACGGAGGCGGCGGAATCCTTCCCTGGCCCGGTTGTCCCGAAATCGGTTGATTTCCCTCCCGGCGGGGCCTGCGAACCGGAAAGGGAAGAAAAACCCGCCGTACCCAAGGCAAAGCTGCCGCCGGCGCCTACAATGAAGCCCGTACCGGAAGAAGGGAGCGAAGAAATCTGCACATCCGTCTCCTCGGACAACATGGCTTCCGCCGTCTCAAGCCCCTTTGTCGCTTCGGCGGCTTTTTCACCCTCGGGGTAATAGGTCAGGTAACTGGTGAACACATACCGGGCGTGGGCATACCGCTTATTCTTCAGGTAATACTCGCCTACCCTGAAAAGTCCGGCTTCGGGACTTGGCTGTTCTTCCTTTACTATAAGGCTTGTGACTTGCCGGTGTATACGCCGCAGTTGGTTTGAAAACACTTTGAGCATCTTCATCACGATCCGGGTATTTGCCATAGCGAATTGCTCAAACTCGCCGACCGACATGGTCATGATCACCGAATCCTGAACGGCAACGGCGTTTTCTTCCCGATTATAGCGGCCCAAGGCCGATTTGACGCCGAAGAATTCTCCGGGCTGCAAGGTTTCATTCTCATCATCGCCGGTTTCGATGTTCTGATAAGTTACCCTGACACTTCCCTTCTGAACGATACAAATTTTGTCCGCCCCATCGCCCTGAAAATAGATAACCGATCCTCCCCGGTAGAACAACATTTTAGACATACGGCGAGGCCTCCAGTTCAAAGGGTAGAAAGTCCAGTATCTTTTTCAATCCTACTTTCTTTCGGACCGAACGGTAAAGCGCCGCAGGATCGCCGGAAATAAACATGGACCGTCCTCCTACCGTAATTTCACTGTAGCCTCTGGGAATTTTCCCGCCCAAAAGATCAAGGAAACGGAATTCGCCGTAGATGGGCTTGCCGGCCAGAATCAAAAGTTCTATATCTTCCATAAAAGCGGAAGCCAGATTCTCGAAGGGATCGTCCACACGGCCTTTCAGTATCAGGATGTCGGCCAGCTTCCCTTCCTCCAGGGTCCCTATGCGGTTCTCCATCTTGAAAGCTTTAGCGGCATTCGCCGTGATCATATTGAAGATCATCCTGGCCGGGAGATCCTCGCCGTAGAGCCTGCGGTAAAGGCTCCGGGCATAACGGATTTCCTCAAGGAGATTAAAGGAACCGGTTGCAGAAGAATCGGTGCCAAGAGTTACGTTGATCCCCGCTTTGAGAAATTTCCGTATTTTGGCGGTTACGTTGAACATGAACATATTCGATGCCGGACACCAGGAAATACTGGCCCCGGCCCCGGCGACCTTTTGAATGTCCTCGTCGCTGAAACCTATGCAGTGAACCAAAAGGCAGTGATCGTCCAGGGCCCCCAGCTTTTCCAGGTTTTCCACCCCCCGCATGGCCTCATCGTCAAACCCTTCGGAAAGATGAGTGATAAAAGGCCAACGGTTCTTTACGGCCCACTCATGTTCAATTTCTATGCGATCCCCCCATTTAAGGTCGTAGGACGAAGCTTCGTGGGCCAGACAGTATTCTTGGATGGCCCGTATGGGGAGGGCCGGCAGGATAGCGTCATTCAGAATATGGGGGAAATGATCGTTCACCGTAGTAACCCCGGAAAACAGACACTTATAACCGCTAAGGTTGTACAGATCCTCACGGGAAAGTTTTGACCGTTCGGCAAAGGTCGCCGACGCCTTGAGGTCATTGTCCCAAGGGAGCCAGGTAAGATAAAAAACGCCCGGTTTGGGGCCTACCGGGGGCAGATAATTCCCCTGAAGGTGATCATGGGTGTTGATGAGGCCGGGATAGATTACAGACGCTCCTTTTAAGTCGATGATCCTGCCGCCGGTCAGTGAGAGATGGACTTTTTCACCGGTCACGCCAAGCGAACCGGCAGTTACTTTTTCGGCTGAAACAGCAGTTATGCCGTTCTTAAAAACACAATTCAATTAGAGACCACCTCTTTTTCAATTCCATTCATTTTATGACCGCAAAGTCGAACAGTCAACTCCGTACTATAAAAAGCCTATCATAGTATGATAAACTATTCATTAGTCATGATCGATTTGCATACCCATTCCAGCGCATCCGACGGAGACTTGAGTCCGGCTGAACTCATTGCCGCCGCAGCAAATCAGGGCCTTTCGGCCATAGCCCTTACGGACCATGATACAATAAAGGGTCTGAAAAGCGCGGAGGAAACCGCGTCGAAATATTCAATCCGTTTTATTCCCGGAATAGAGATGGAAATTGCATGGTCCGCTCCCCAGGGGGAATTTCACCTCCTGGGTCTTGGGTTGACCCGGCCCAGTCCGGCATTCCTCTCCGCTGTGGATTCCCTGGCTCGTTCCCGGGAAACGCGGAACCGGGAAATCCTGAAACGTCTGAACACCTTGGGCATACACGCGGACTATGAGGAGGTGCGTTCCTTTTCCGGGGGCGGTTCCGTTGGCCGGCCCCATTTCGCTTCCCTCCTCATCAGCCGAGGCCTGGTAAAAAGCCACGAACTGGCCTTTACCCGGTATCTGGGCCGAGGAAAGCCTCTGTTCGTCCCCAAAGCGGTGCTGGAATTTGACCAGGCCGCAGGGCTTATCAAGGAATCGGGGGGAATCGCGGTCCTTGCTCATCCCATGTCCCTCTACATTTCCTGGGGCCGCCTCCCGGACATTGTGCGGGACCTGAAGGACCGAGGGTTGGATGGGCTGGAAGCCTGGCATCCCACAGCCGAACCCCGTTCCTGCAAGCGCCTAGAGGCCCTGGGAAAATCCCTGGGGCTCTACGTCACCGAAGGCAGCGATTTTCACGGCAAAGCCCGTCCGGAGCGGAAACTGGGCCATTCAGCCGGGGATCGGAAAATAGCCGATTCGGTGCTGGAAGCTATACCGGAATTATGCCCGCCCCTTATGTCCTAAACTTGACCCACATTGCGTCATGAAAACTCGTTAAAGGAAGAATATAGGTAAAACCTTTCAGCATGACCTCATGAGACCATAGGGAAATCCTATGCACCACATCCGGGAAGGAACAGCGAACTACCGGAAGCGAGTGCGGACCAAGGTCCATATGCGTTACTTAGGGATGGGGTGCAGTGGACGAAACAAGGCCGGAACCCTTTGCCGTTTAGAATCGGCACAGGCAAAAGGAAGCCGCCGCAACGTATAAGGTGAAAACATGAGATGTAACGAAGTGAACAGCGTGTAGACTACTACGGAGAGCATTACCCGCTGTTCCCTCCACAGACTCCACCGGATACTTCCCTTTTCCCTCTCAGCGGATGAACCTGTCTGCCGAGGGGGAAAAACGGGCTTTATTAGCCCAGGTTTCACAGAATGCCGCCAGTAATAGCTTGCCGTAAAACCAGGCCTTCGCCGATGCCTCAACTTTTGACGGTATCTGATTATACCCAAACAACGACTGCGGACCCTGCGGGTCCG
>JAITBO010000128.1 GCA_031283505.1 Treponema sp.
TCCACAAAGTCGGTTACTTTGCGGACAGACCTTGCATTTTCTCGCCTAAAAGCTGCGAAAATGCGGGTTTCAAGGTGGTCTGTCCATAATGTGTCTACATTATGGACAGACTCTAATTAGTGAGGCTTTCCCAATACTGAAGTTTTGGGAAAGCAACCTCCGCAGAGGTCTGTCCCCGCAGGAGGTCTGACCTCAAAAGAGGTCTGACCTCTTAGGCTTCCGCTTTTTCGACCAGGTTTTATATTTAGGCACCATGTGTGATGTGATTCGCCGGCAATGCTCAAGGTACAACCTGAGGTATAATGAAGAAGGCAGGGAACTATCAGGGACTGGCGGATGATCTTCACGTTTTTCCGCCAACTGCCGATATTTTTATAGTATGAATGCTCTGGTCGTATTATATGGAAGAAGTCTCCGCAAGACGGCTTTTGAAAAGGTTTTCTCCGCAGAACCGGAAGAAGAGAACCTCTGCGCTCTTGCCTTAGCTCTTAAAAAGGCGTCCTCGTTTCCCGGGGTGACTAAAACGACGCTCCTTGCCGGCGCGGATTTTGAAGGTCTTGCGGGAGAAGCCGGCTTCGTTCCCGGCGGAGGGGTGGAAGTCCGCGTTCTTGAGGACCGGAAGGTGAAAACCCTTGTCCGTACCCTGGCGGAACTTTCCCGGTCCTTCGATCTCCTTTACTTTGCCTGGGCGGACGCCCCGTTTCTGGATCCGGTTCTGGCGGGAAAGGTGGCGGAACGGCACCTCCGGTATGCGGCGGAGTATTCCTATGCCGACGGGTGGCCCTACGGCCTTGCCCCGGAGGTTCTGGCGCCTTCCACAGCGGGGATTCTTGCGGCCCTGGCGGAAAATGACGGCGAACCCGTAGGCCGGGACGCCCTGTTCCGGGTAATCCAAAAGGACATCAACGCCTTTGACATAGAGACGGAGATTTCCCCGGTGGACCTCCGGTCCCACAGGTTGAGCCTTACCGCCGATTCCCGGCGTAATCTCCTCCTCCTTACCCGCTTTCAGAAGGCGGGCTTCGCGGGCTATGGCGATGCCGAACGTATCATCGCCGAAAATCCGGCCCTGCTCAGGACCCTGCCCGCGTTTTACACCCTCCAGGTTTCCGGTCCCTGCCCTCAAGCCTGCGCTATCTGTCCCTATCCCCGGTTCACCGGGCCCGATGGGGAAGACGTGACGGCCAGGCGGGATTTTATGGACGGCGCCCGCTTTGAGGAACTTCTGGACCGTATCGCCGCCTTTTCCGGCGACGCGGTTATCGATCTTTCCCTGTGGGGGGAACTTGCCCTTCATCCCCAAAAGTTGGATCTTATCCGTATGGTTTTGGATCGCCGGGACGCCCTGGCGCTTATCGTCGAGACCTCCGGCATAGGCTGGAAGCGGGAGGAGCTTGAAACCTTGGCAAATCTGGCGGGAAAAAACAGATTGCCTAAACCCTGGACCGCGCCGGAGAGTCCCCTGTCATGGATTGTATCCCTGGACGCCGCCGGAAGCGGACGGTACGCAGAGGTCCGGGGGCCCGGTTGGGAAGAAGCCGCCGGGACCGCCGGGACCCTTCTCTCCCTGTTTCCTCAAGACACCTATGTCCAGGCGGTACGCCTTCAGGGTGCGGAAGACGACATAGAGACCTTTTACCGTTCCTGGAAAGAGAAAGGGGCCAATGTCATCATTCAGAAATATGACGATTTCTGCCGGTTCCTGCCGGAAAAACAGGCCGCCGATCTCTCTCCGGTACGCCGTCATCCATGCTGGCGCCTTATGCGGGATATGTCTATTCTTATAGACGGCAGGGTCCCCCGGTGCCGGGAGGATATTTCGGCCCTGGGAGAAGATGCGGACGGCGGCGGGATTCTGGGGAACGTCTTCGAGGAATCCCTGGAGGCAATCTGGTCCCGGGGCGGCGAACAATATCTGGAACATTGTTCAGGTTCTTATAAAGGAATCTGCGGGGAATGTGATGAATACTATACCTTCAATTTTTAGCCTTCCCCCATCTTCGTATACCGTTGTGGGCGGTTCCCGCCGGGCGGCGTCTACGGGGCTTTCAGTGATACTCCTGAACAGGGGAGGGCGGTATCCCCGGCGTACTCTTTTCCAGGAGTTGGAGAAAACGGGATTCGATTATATCGTCTCTATGGAAGCTCCGGGAGAACGATACGATGTGGAGGACCTTTCCGTCCGTTTCCCCTTTGTCAAGTTCATCCTCCTTAAAGAAACGATAAATCCGGGGGAACAGATCAACCTGGCGGTCTCGGAACTGGCGAGTCCCCTCTTCTTTGTGTTGTGGAACGACCTGAGAATTCTCAACGGTGAGGCGGAACGGATGGCGGAACGTCTTTTCCATACCCCCGAAAAGTTCACCAAAAGCGGGAATTCCGGCGCCGGCAAACGGCTTTGTACGATCCCGGTAATTCAAAACGCCCAATTTCAAATCCTCCCTACCCTGACAGCCCCGGATCCCCGGCAAGTGGTAAAAAATCTGTTTCTTACGCCGCTAAAGGAAGGGACGCCTTCCCTGTATCCTTTTGACGGCGTAGGGGTGTATGACCGCGACCGGTTTGTCAAACTGGGAGGCTTTGACTGCGGTTTCTCGAACTCCTATTGGCAGCTTATGGACTTCGGTTTCCGGGCCCACCTTTTGGGGGAAGCCATTCAGTCAACCCAGCTTATCCGGCTTTCTTATAACGGCGATGTCCCTCCCCAGGACAGCACTATAGACGAGAACCACCGGCGCTTTTACCTTAAAAATATAGCCCCCGTGTTCCAGGGAGATGCCGGCCACATCCCTCTGCGCCGTTTCCCCGGTTATTTTTTCCGTTCCGGGGAAGACCTTTTCCAGGCTTGGGATGATTTTTCCGAGGGCCGGCGCTGGGTGGAAGAAAACAAATACCGTTTCTGCCGGGACTCCCGTTCCCTTACGGATCTCTGGGAATACCCCGAAAACAGAATCGCCGAACCGTTAGGAAAGGAAAATTCCACCCCGGAAGAACAGCATAAGGCCAAAAAGTGGAAATTTAAGATAGGAAGCCTGTGGCTGCCAAAAGCGAGGGAAAAATTATGACCACCATCATCTTGCAGGCCCGGCTGGATTCCCAGCGCCTCCCCGGAAAATCCCTTCTCCTGTTGGGAGGCCGTCCCCTGGTTTTCCGTGTCATGGAGGCCCTGAACCATTTCAAGGCGGATCTCCGCATTCTGGCCTGTCCCGAAGACTGCGTTGCCGCTTTTGGTCCTCTGGCCGAAGAAGCGGGCTTTGAGCTTGTCCCCGGTCCCAAGGAAGATGTGCTGGCCCGGTATTGCATCGCCATCCGTAAATTCAAGCCGTCCCGCGTCATCCGGGCGACCGGGGACAACCCTTTCGTTTTCATCGACGCTGCGGAAGCCCTCAATCGGGAAGCCTGCGGCCTTGGCGCGGATTACGCCTGTTTCGCCGGCATTCCCCACGGGTCCGGGGTCGAGTCCATCAACAGCGAAGCCCTGCTGCGGGCGGAACGGGAAGCGGAAAGCGCTCCGGAACGGGAACACGTGTGTCCCTATCTCTACACCCACCCGGAATTGTTTCTCCTCCACCGCCCCTTGGCCCCCGTGCCTTGGCAGAACCTTGCCCTGCGGCTCACCGTGGACATCCCGGAGGATTTTCGCCGGGCGGAAGCCCTTTACCAGGCCCTTACCGGCGCTTGGGGCGGAAAGGAAGACCGCTTCCTGGGGGAGACCGTCATCAAGGCATACCGGGAACTCCTGGGGAAACCTGCCGGTCCCGTCCCTTTCACTGCGGCCAAATTGGAACGCCTCCCATGACGGATGCCAGGCCCTCTATCCTTGTTGTTCCCGCTTACGGCAGGGGGAGGGGAGGGGGACACCTGGTCCGTTCCGCCGCATTGGTAGGGGAACTTCGTTCCCTAGAACTGAGTTCCCTGGAACTTCGTTCCCTGGAACTGAGTTCTTTGAAACAGGACAGGGTTATCCGGCTCTTTATCCCTTCCGAAGACCGCCGGGCCCGGGAAAAAGAGCTTGCCCCCCTGCTTGCGGATCTTGCCCCGGGTTGCGTCATCGGAGAGGACGGCCTCCGCCGCCCCTGGGACCTGATCGTCCTGGATCGGTTCAGGACCTCCCCAAAGGAGCTTGCCGGCTGGGCTTCCCTGGGACCTGTCCTTGGCATCGACGAGGGGGGTCCCGCCCGGAAGGACTTCGACTTTCTCCTGGACATTCTTCCCGGCCTCCCCAACCGTTTCCCCGCAAACCTGACCGTCCCCGCCCTTATCCCCCTGCCCAAAATCCGGCGGGAGGGGCATGGGTCCTTCAATCCCCCGCCTTTGCCCTTAAAGATACTCGTGACCTTCGGCGCCGGCGATCCCGCCGGGCTTACGATCCCCCTGTGCCGGTCCCTTCTCAAAGGGGCTGTCTCCGCAGGGAACCCGGAAGCGGTCCGGGTTACGGCGATCCTCCCCGCCGGTATGGGCGCCGACGGTTTCCGGGAGGATGCGGAGTTTTCGGGAGGGACGGTCCGTTTCATGGAAACCCTCCCGGATCTGAAGGAGCAGCTTTCGTCCTTCGACCTGGTGATCACCCACTTCGGCCTCACCGCCTTCGAAGCCCTCCACGCGGGAACACCGGCGCTGCTCCTCTCTCCCACTTCATACCATGAAAAACTGGCCCGTCACGCGGGGTTCGTCTCCGCCGGAATCCGTCAAAAAGGGGTAAGGCGGTTCGGGCGGTACGTCTACCATCCCCGTCAAAAGGGGCAGTCCTCATGCAAGCCGGAAGAAACCCTGAACCTCCCGGCCTTGGAAACCCTCGCCGCCCGGTCCGCCGCCGCAGCGAAGAAATACGGCCTGGACGCGGCGGTCTCCCGGACTCCCGGCGCCCTCCTTGCCGGTTTCAGCCCCTGTTTTTCCCCTGTATGCCCGGTCTGCGGCAGGGAACGTCGGCAGGATCATCCCGTCCTGGCCCGGTTTTCCGAACGTACCTACCGCCGCTGCCCTCGGTGCGGCGCGGTCTATATGCTCCGCCTGACGAAGCCGCCCATAGAATACGCGGAAGACTACTTTTTCGGGTTTTACCGCCGGCAATACGGCAAGACCTACCTTGAGGACTTCTCCAATTTAAAGCAGGCCGGAAAAACCCGGCTCCACCGGATCCGGCGGCTGCTCCCGGCAAAAGGCGGAACCCCGGCCCCCCGTATTCTCGACATAGGCTGCGCCTACGGCCCCTTCCTGTCGGCGGCGGCAGAAGGCGGCTTTTCCCCCCTGGGCGTGGATCCTGCGGAAGAAGCCGTCAGGTATGTCAGGGACCGGCTTAAAATCCCCGCCATAAGGGGTTTTTTCCCCGATCCCTCCCTCCGGGAACTCCGGGAAGACGGCGGTTTCGACGCCCTCACCCTCTGGTACGTCATAGAACACTTCGAGGACGCCGGAGCCGCCCTCCGGGAGATACACCGGCTCCTCAAACCCGGCGGAGTTTTGGCCTTTTCGACCCCTTCAATTTCCGGCGTTTCTGGCCGAAAATCACTTAAACGCTTTCTTGAAAAAAGCCCCGGGGATCACTTTACCTTGTGGCATCCCCGCCGCCTCGCCGGGGTCCTTGGCCCTTACGGGTTCAAGGTAAAGAAAATCGTCGTTACCGGTCATCACCCGGAACGCTTCCCCCTCATCGGAAAACGTTTGGGGGAAAAGCGCGGACCCTTGTACCGCGCCGTGGACAGACTAAGCCGTCTGTTGGGCTTGGGGGACACCTTCGAAGCCTACGCAGTAAAAAGATGAGAGGAGGGGGATCGGACTTGCTCCGCAAGTCCTCGTCTCCCCCTGAGGCCGCACTTCGTTGCGGCCTACCCCCTCTGCGGGGGTTCCACCCCCGCAACGCCCCCTTCGCCCGCCCTTGGGCCGGATGGTTTTGACGGGCGAAAGCGGTGGCTTCCCCTCACATACTGCTGAGTTTAAGCGGGAATATCCCGAGGGAGTATCCTATGACGGAAGACCGGACAGGTTTTCAACGAAACCAGCTTATCATTCTCGGCGCGGGAGTCATGCAGGGACCTGCCATTACCCTTGCCGGGGAAATGGGCCTCGAAACCGTGGTGGTTGACGGAGATCCGCAGGCGCCCTGGGCTTCCGGGGCGGACCGGTTTGAACACATCGATCTTAAAGACAAAGAGGGAATTGAAGAACTGGCCCGGTCCCTGCAAAAAGGAGGCCGTCTTGGCGGCGTCATGACTGCGGGCACGGATTTTTCCGCCACCGTAGCCTGGGTCGCCGAACGCCTGGGGCTTCCGGGCATCCCCTACGAAGCCGCCCTCAACGCCTCGGACAAGGAACGTATGCGGCTGTGTTTTCACGCCGGAGGAATCCCGGCTCCCAGGTTCGTGATCCTGAGAAACCCGCCGGGCCGGGATTTTTCCCTTCCCTTTTCCTATCCCGCAGTAGTAAAGCCCGTGGACAATATGGGTGGCCGGGGCTGCCGCCGCATCGACTCTCCGGCGGACCTGGAAGCCGCCGTTCCCGGCGCTCTCAGGTTTTCCCGTTCCGGCAGGGTCATCGTAGAGGAGTACCTGGACGGCCCGGAATTTTCCGTAGATGCCCTGGTGTTCCGGGGAGAAATCGTTATCTGCGGCCTGGCGGACCGGCACATCTTCTTTCCTCCCTATTTTATAGAGATGGGCCATACCATGCCCGCCGCCCTGGACGCGGGTTCCGCGGAGGATCTCCTTGAAGCGTTCAAAGCCGGGGTCCGTTCCCTTGGGCTTGCCGGCAAGGACAGTTTCGGCGCGGCCAAGGGGGACCTGAAGCTTACTTCCCGGGGCCCCCGCATCGGGGAGATAGCCGCCCGTCTTTCCGGGGGCTATATGTCCGGCTGGACCTATCCCTATGCATCGGGGGTGGAAGTCACCAGAGGGGCTATCCTGGCGGCCCTGGGCCGCATACCCCAAAACCTTACGCCCACCCGGTCCTGGACCAGTGCGGAACGGGCCTTCATCTCCATCCCGGGAAAAGTCCGCTCTCTCCTGGGCATCGAGGAGGTCCGGGCCATGGCCCATGTAAAAGATATTTTCATCAGGGTCAGTAGCGGCAGCCGGGTCACGTTCCCGGAGAACAACGTCGCCAAGTGCGGTAACGTCATAACCGCCGCCGTCTCCAGGGAGACCGCCGTCACCGCCGCCGATTCCGCCGTCCGCGCCATCCGTATATGCCTGGAAGCTCCGGATGTAGAGACCGACGCTTTTCTCGGCGCCTCCCCCAAAGACGGTTTCCCCCCCGATGCCTTTTCCCTGACCCCCGCCCTGACCGCCCTGCTCGCCGCCCTCCCGGAATCGGTCCTTCCCCCGGCCCTTCCGTCCGGGTGCGGCGGCCCTTTCCTCGTTCCCTTCCCGGCCTTTGCCGAATCGGGCCTTCGGGATTATCAGGGACGGACCATAGAGGAGAGCCTGGAGGCGGTGCGGGGCCTCACGGGATTTACGCTGACCCCCGGCGCAGCCGCCGGAACCCTTCTCCTTGGCCGGGCTTTCTGGGCCGCTCTCGTCAGGGGCGGTTATCAGGGGGCCGCCTATTATGTGGACCGGCACTTTCAGGCGGGACTTCAAGCAGAACTTCAAAAGGATGTAAAAGCATGAATATGGCGGCGTTTTTTCGGCATAAAGGCCGGCGGTTTTTTCCGGCAGCCTTTTTCCGGTTGTTACCGTTTTTTCTCCTGTTCATGGGTATAGGATCGCGGATCTCCGCTCAAATCCCTTTACCCGGCGCCATCCCCGGAATCGGTGGATTTTCCGGTCCGGCAGGCATCCCGGTCGTACCTGGTCAGGCGGGCAGTGTTTCGGCTCAACCTGTTGTACCGGGTCAACTCTCTGTTCCCGGACCTGCGGGTGTCCCATTTCCCGGCCAGGCTGCCGTACCTGGTCCTGCGGGTGTCCCGCTTCCCGGTCAGGTTGCCGCGCCCGGTCAGGCCGCCGTATCTGGTCCTGCGGGTGTCCCGCTTCCCGGTCAGGTTGCCGCGCCCGGTCAGGCCGCCGTACCTGGTCCTGCGGGTGTCCCGCTTCCCGGCCAGGTTGCCGCGCCTGCTCAATCTGCCGTATCAGGTCCTGCGGGCGTTCCCCTTCCCGGTCAACCCACTGCGCCCGGCCAGGCTGCCGCGCCCGGTCAGGCTGTCGTACCTGGTCCTGCGGGTGTCCCGCTTCGCGGCCAGGTTGCCGCGCCTGCTCAATCTGCCGTATCAGGTCCTGCGGGTGTCCCGCTTCGCGGCCAGGTTGCCGCGCCTGCTCAATCTGCCGTATCAGGTCCTGCGGGCGTTCCCCTTCCTGGTCAACCCACTGCGCCCGGTCAGGCCGCCGTACCCATCATCCTCGGACAGGAAGGCGTTCCGGCCCAGTCCGCCGCGCCTGCGCAGTCCGCTTCTCCTGGTCCTGCGGCGGAAGCCCTTTCCCTGGAAGACGCATTGGGCCGGCTTAGTCCCTCCGGGCAGGGCGTTGAACTCCGCTGGGACCCCTTCTTTGGGATGGGGGTCTTTACCGTTGGGGGGCATAACGCCGCTTTTGATACCAGGAGTCCCGGAGAAACAGGCTTTATACTCCTGGATTTTCGGGAAATCCTCCCGGTTCCCTCTCCTTTTGTCCGCAACGGACTCCTCTGGTTTCCCGAACCTTTCATCGCCGCCTTGAAACGGGCGCTGGATACTTCTGTCGCGGATGATCGTTCCCGGTTCAGAATAGCCGCAATCATCGTGGATCCGGGACACGGAGGCAGGGACGCGGGAGCCGTAGGAAACCATGTGATCAACGGAAAACCCCTGCGGGTAGTGGAAAAGGACATCACCCTGGCTGTCTCAAAGCTTCTTCATACACGGCTTTCCTCAGCGTACCCGGACAAACGGGTCCTTCTTACTCGGGAAGGGGATACTTATCCCACCCTGGAAGAACGGGTGGCCATAGCCAATTCGGTGGCCCTCAAGGATAATGAGGCCATCGTCTTCGTTTCTGTCCATGCCAACGCGTCATTTAACCGGAACGCCCGGGGTTTTGAGGTATGGTATCTCAGCCCGGAATACCGCAGAACCGTTATAGACCGGGAGAAATACGCCGATTCCACGGAAGTCATCCCCATCCTTAACGCCATGATGGAGGAAGAATTCACCACGGAAAGCATTATGATGGCCCAGGCTCTGGTCCGCAGGGTGGATGAAACCCTGGGAGACCGCATCCCTTCCAGGGGAATCAAGGCGGAGGAGTGGTTTGTAGTAAGAAACGCCCGTATGCCTTCGGTTTTAGTGGAACTGGGTTTTGTCTCCAACGAAGCGGACGCTCTCCTCATGACCGACGAGACCTGCTTGCGGAGTTTCGCGGACTCATTATATAAAGGAATCATGGATTTTGTGACTGTCTTTGAGGGAACAGGAGGTTTTACGGTAATCAGATGAAGGGAATTGCCAGAAGCGCGGTTAATGGAATCGCCTGCTTCTTCACCAGAAAATATTGCCGCCGGTTCATTTATCTCTTGCTGTTGGGAATTCCAGCCCTGTTTGACTATTGGTCCGGTGGTTTTGCCAGGCGGACCTTCGTTTTTTATGTCAGAGATACTGGTAAAGCGGAAGTAGAGGAGCGTTTTTTGCCGTCTATGCCCTGCCGGGAACTTGTGGTACAACAGTACGTTGAAGAGACTCTCCTGGGGCCGGTTTCGCCTGAATCTGATCCCTTGTTTCCCCGTGAAACGGGGTTAAACTCTTTGCTTTATCGAGACGGAATCGTTTACGCTGATCTTTCGTTGTCCGCCGCCTTACCCTATTCCGCCGGTTCGGATGCCTTCAGGAGTTTGTATGTCCTTCACAGGGGTATCAAGCGGAATTTTGGTTTTGTACGGGATGTACGCCTTTTCATAGACGGTAAGGAGGCTTATCATGAGCGGTTTCGTGACGTTTCTTTTTTCCCCATTGAGAGCCGGGTGTCTGGGAAACGTTATTTTTTGGGAAAAAATTTGATTATTGCATTAAAAAGTTATAAATGTGCTTAAAAGGGCGTTGACAAAATAATATAATCTCGTATACTTTAATTATATTAAGATTTCCAATCTAAGGTGAATATTGAAAGGAGCTGTGAATGAAACGGATATTCATTCTTGTCGCCATCACGTTGTTTGTTATGGGATCGGTGTTTGCGGAAGAAGCAATTCTCATTGATTTTTCCAAGCTGACTGCTGATATCATTCCTGATCAGGGCGACAAACCTACTCAAAACCGTGCAACCGTCATGGATTTTTCTCAAGTTGCCGGCGGCAGCTTCACCCCCGAACAAAAAACGGTGATGAAGACCTCTCTTGCCATCAATAACTGGGAGGTTAAACTCGCGTCTTCTTCCCGGAGCATTGGGAACCAGGTTCGGAGTTATACCCTGGAAGCCCCATCCAAACAGTGGGGTACTGTCATGGGCGTCAGAATTCATTTCCCCGTAGAACCCTGGAATTCTTGGGCGACCATTAGGCCTCCTTTTGAGATTCCGGCCTTTGAGCCTCTCGGAGAGATTGACGATGAAGGGAATTTTACGGCCGCTGAGAATTCCGATGGGGTTACCAGTGTCAGCCGGTTTGAGGCCCCCGCGGGAGAGGACGGAAAGGTAGATAAGACCCAGCCGGCCTATGGCGTAGTAAAGAATGTGGGAACCATTAAATCTTTAGCGGTGAATGTCTACGGCCTTAACTTCCCCTATACTCTTTATGCGATCTTAGTGGACGGGATGGGTAATGAAAGGATGGTATATCTGGGGCCGATGGACCATGATGGCTGGGCCGAGCATACATGGCAGAATCCTGGTTATATTACCGAAATCCGTAACCGGGAACTGCGTCTCTATCCGCTCTATCCCTTTTCGACCCCCTTTGTAAAATTCGGCGGTTTCATGATCCAGCGTGATAAAGATCAACTGGGTGGTGATTTTGTTACCTATTTCAAAGACATTAAAATCATCTACGATAAAGCGGTGCTTGATACCGATCGCGATATTGACGATGAGGGGTTGTGGAACATCATCACGGAACGGGAGACCGAAAAGAAGATATTCGAAATGGAACGGTTTGGTCACAGTCAAGTGCTCCGGTATCTTGATCTTCAGAAACAGGCGACCGAAAACCAATTTACCCCCACCTCGACCGAAGGTGGCGGCGGGACCACCGAATAAAGAGGTATTCTCGGCTCGCATTTAGAGCTGTGGCATAAAAAACATAGAGCTGTCTGAGAATCGGTGACCGGTTTTTAGACAGCTTTTTTCATCTTCCGGGGAGATTGATGAGAGAAAACAAACCTATTCCCAGCCGGAAAAAACTCCGGGAAGTCTATGATCGTCATGCCGAAACCAGGGCCAGGGTGACCAGGGACCTGGAAATCAGAATAGGGGAAGCGCTTGGGGATCTCCCTTCAACTCCAACGGTTAAAAGCCGGTCAAAAGACTTTTCAAGCTATTTTAAAAAATATATTAGGGTTCTCAGGCAGAATAAAGGGGATGAGAAATCGGCAATTATCACCGATTTAATCGGCCTGCGGATCGTTTGTCCGTTTATTGAAGATATTGCCAGGGTACAGGAAACCCTTCAAAATAATTTTGAAGTCCTGGAAGTGGACCATAAGGGTTCCGACCATACTTTCAGGGAATTCGGCTATCAATCGACCCATTTGCTCATCCGCATACCCCGGGACATCATCGGCAAACAGGACGTCTTTGATATTGACGTAGCGGAAATTCAGATCAGGACCATACTCCAGGATGCCTGGGCCGAAGTGGAGCATGAACTGGTCTACAAAGCCGAGTTTACTCCATTCGATGACCCTATTAAACACAAACTTGCGGCGGTTAACGCCAGTTTAAGCCTGGCGGACATTATCTTCCAGGAAATCCGTAATTATCAGCGCCAGTTGAACGGGCAGATGGGGAAACGCCGGGATTCGTTCTTTAAAAAAATTGAAGAGACCGCCGACGCCTTCATGTTTGAGGAGTCTCAAGCCGGGACTCCTCTGCTCGGCGCTTCTCTCTCTCCAATAGATACTGCAAATGTTTCCATGGACGATCTGCTTCTCAACGCCCTTTACGCCCATAATAAAAATCAGTTCTCCGAAGCCATTACTTATTACAGTCGTATCCTGAAAATGAACCCCGATAATTCCATCAGTTCTCTTGTCTACAAGCATAGGGGTATGGCAAATTTTGCCCAATCCCTCTATCAGGATGCTATTGAGGATTTTACCTGCGCCCTGAAACTGGACCCCTCCGCCTACAAAGCCGCCTATTACCGGGGCATCGTTAAGTCCGTTCTCCTGCAATACCCTGAAGCCGCCGAAGATTTTACCTATTCCCTTGAGATTAACCCCTATCAGCCCTTCTCCCTCTACCGTCGGGGTCAAGTTTACTACCACCTAGAAGATTATTCCCAGGCGCTGGCAGACTGCGAAGCCGCTCTGGTCCTGGAGCCTGGCAACGAATCCTTTGAAAAACTCCGCCAACTGATACTGAAAAAGTTCAAAATGTAAAGAATTGAGGCTGTTCCAAAACCGTGCGCGTTTAGCGCACAGTCAATTAGTTTTGGAACAGGCTCAATTCATATTTGGTTTACAAGCCGGAAATACTGTGATGAAAATACCCTGGTAAGCGTGGTCCACCGCATTTTTTTCCGGATTCTTTTTTGTTTTTCTGCTATTTTTTCAGTATATTATATAAAAGGCCTTTGGATTGTTGTTGATAATCATCGGCTTTTAGGGGGCGCGGGAATGCGGTGTCCCGTGTTCATGGGGAGGCATGGATCCCCGAAACCTCTAAGGTTTCAACCCCTGGCGGCAGGCCGCGGGGAAATCAGAAAAGCCCGGAACAGGGTTTCTGGAGTTCGGAAATGGAAACAAATCAACCGGAAAAACACGCTGGCGGCGGGGACCGGCCTTCCAGGGGCGGCCCCAATCTTTTCAACTTTTTGATCGTTGGGATCATCATCACCTTCGCTCTGAACATCTTCGTCGGGAACATGACGTCAAGCCGGAAGGTCCAGATCGAGTACGGTCAATTCATCCAATTGGTTGAAGCCGGGGCGGTGAAACAGGTTCGGATAGAACCGGACCAGATCGCCCTGACCCTCAAGGATGGGGCCGGGGAGTCGGCAGTCCGGAATATTCTGAGGCTCCCGGAACTTGCGCCCCTCCCAAAGCCCGAACAGCCTTCCGGGTTTTCCTTTGAAAAAGCCAGGGAATCCGTGGAACGGAATCCGGTGTACTATACCGGGCGGCTGGAGGATCCTCTCCTCACGGAAAGGCTCATCAAGAACGAGGTGGCCTTCTACCGGCCCATCGTCCAGTCCAACCCCATCATGGATTTTATTTCCAGTTGGATATTTCCCCTTCTCATCTTTTACGCGGTCTACTATTTTATCATGAAAAATTTTTCGCAGCGTCTGGGCGGCGGTCTTGGAGGCATGATGAACGTGGGGAAGTCCAAGGCGAAATTTTACGACATGGAGAAAAACACCGGCG
This sequence comes from Treponema sp., assembly GCA_031283505.1. Next base: position 13,481 of record JAITBO010000128.1, read on the forward strand.
TTTCTTTCGACGATGTGGCCGGTCAGGATGAGGCCAAGGAGAGTCTTACGGAGTTGGTAGATTTTCTGCACAGCCCGGAGAAGTACCGGAAGATCGGCGCCGTCCAGCCCAAAGGCGCGCTTCTGGTAGGCCCTCCCGGAACGGGAAAGACGCTGCTCGCCAAGGCGGTGGCCGGGGAAGCGAAGGCGCCCTTCTTCTCGCTTTCGGGTTCCGAGTTTGTGGAGATGTTCGTCGGGGTCGGGGCAAGCCGCGTCCGCGACCTTTTTGAACAGGCCGCAAAGCACGCCCCGTGCATCATTTTTATTGACGAGATAGACGCCATAGGCAAGAGCCGCGACAGCCAGATGGCCGGCGGCAATGATGAGCGGGAACAGACCTTGAATCAGCTTCTCTCGGAGATGGACGGTTTTGATTCTTCCAAAGGCATTCTGATTCTTGCCGCCACCAACAGGCCGGAGATTCTGGACAAGGCCCTGCTCAGGCCCGGACGTTTTGACCGGAGGGTCATCGTGGAAAAGCCGGACCTCCCCGGACGGGAGGCCATCCTCAGGGTACATGGCAAAAAAGTCATCCTGGACGACTCGGTGAATTTCCGGGAGATAGCCCTGGTCACAAGCGGCGCCACCGGCGCGGACCTGGCCAACATGGTGAACGAGGCCGCCCTTAGAGCCGTGCGGCTGGGCCGCGCCCAGGTGATCCAGGAGGATCTTATGGAAGCGGTGGAGGTGGTCATTGCCGGGAAGGAGAAAAAAGACCGCATCCTTAACCCCCGGGAAAAACGGATGGTCGCCTTCCACGAAGTGGGCCACGCCCTGGCATCGGTCCTCCAGTCCGCAGACTCCCAGCCGGTTCAGAAGATAACGATAGTGCCCCGTACCATGGGTTCCCTTGGGTACACCATGAATATGCCCGAGGAGGAACGCTACCTCATGACCAAAACGGAACTTCTTGCCCAGATAACAACGTTACTGGCGGGCCGGGCGGCGGAGGAAGTCGAGTTCGGCGAAATGAGTACCGGCGCTTCCAACGACATAGAGCGGGCCACCAAGCTCGCCCGGAACATGGTGACCCAGTACGGCATGAGTGACAAATTCGGAATGATGGGCCTTGAAAGTCTCCGGAACCAGTACCTGGACGGCAGGAACGTGTCCACCGTGTCGGAGGCTACCGGCGCGGATGTGGACAAAGAGATTTCCGGAATCATAGACGGGTGTCACGACAGGGCGCTCGAACTTCTGCGGAAAAACAAGAATAAACTTGAGGAAATCGCCCTCTTCCTTGCGGAGCGGGAAACCATCACCGGAGGGCAGTTCATGGATATCCTCAAGGACAGGAAAACAGCCTAAGAAACTGTGCAGAAATAAAATGCACAGTAATTTATTTCTGTACAGTTCCTAATGCCCGGCCAATTCTTTTTTTTCAGGTATCCTTATCTGGTTCTAAGAAAAAAACCACGCAGTTTCATAGAGTTACACGGAATTTTTGTTACTATTCCTGTTCTTTCCTCCGTGTAACTCCCAGGTTTAGGTTTATGCCTTGGGCTTATGCTCCAGCTTCAGCGTTTTGGCCGGCTGATCGCAGACTTCCGGGGGGCCAAAGTACTGTATGGCCCCGGGGAAAAGAAAGCTCGTCTCTACCGCCCAGGCGTCCCGGACCGAGGCGAATGCCTTGAAGGGCTCTCCGTCCAAATCCACCAGAGCCTTCCTGATGACCGGCTTCATGGAACCGTGGCGCTGCTCCATGTTCATCATCATGGTCAGGGGGACGCCGCCGGCTATCCATTGGTCCGCCGGGGCGGTCAGATTCCGCACACTGGAAAGGTAACCCGTAAGACCGGAGGCGATGAGAACGAAGGCGCTGAAACCCAGGGCGTAGCAGTAGTCGGCATCGAAGTTGGAGGGGAAGGCGCAGCGGCCTTCGTAACCGAAGAAGTGCCCCAGGGCGCTGAATTTACCCTTGTACTTGCCTGCGGCTTTTAGCTCCCCCAGGCGCTTCTCCGTCATGACGATAAGAAGCTTCTCCGTCTCGATCCGGGAAACCTGGACATTGCCGTGGGGGTCCCGGTCCATCAGAAGCTGCCCGGCAATGTCCGCCGACAGGCTTTGGATAAGGTCGTAAGACGCCCTGGAGAGTTTGGCCTTGAGCCAGGCAAGCTGACCGTCGAAGGAGGAGAGGGCGGCGAATTCCTTTCCGTTTTGGGCCGTAACATCATTGAGTTCCGCGATAAGGGCCTTCATCTCCGGGATGAATTCCACCAGCCCCTCAGGAATGAGAATCACGCCAAAATTGTCCCCCCTTTCCGCCCGGCGGACCACGGAATCACAGATCTGGTCCACCACCTGACTCAGGGAGAGCTTTCCGGCTTCGATCTCCTCGGAGATAAGGCAGATATTGGGCTGGGTCTGAAGGGCGCATTCCAGGGCGATATGGCTGGCGGCCCGTCCCATGAGTTTGATAAAGTGCCAGTATTTTTTCGCACTGTTGGCATCCCGCTCTATGTTTCCGATGAGTTCACTATAGGTTTTAACCGCCGTGTCAAAACCAAAGGACGTTTCGATGTACTCGTTCTTCAGGTCACCGTCTATGGTTTTGGGACAGCCTATGACCTGGGTGGACAACCCCTGGTCCAAAAAATATTCCGCCAGAAGCGCGGCATTGGTGTTGGAATCGTCGCCGCCTATGATGACCACCGCGTCCAGCTTGAGCGTCCGAACCGTAGCCAGAGCCGAAGCAAACTGTTCCGGAGTTTCAATCTTGGTCCGTCCGGAACCTATAATGTCAAAGCCCCCGGTATTCCGGTACCGGTCGATGATTTCCCCGGTTAATTTCAGGATTTTGTTGTCCGTAAGGCCGCTGGGCCCTCCAAGGAAACCGTAGAGGACCGAATCAGGATTCCCCTTCTTGAGGCCGTCATAGAGACCGGCAATGACGTTGTGCCCACCGGGAGCCTGGCCGCCCGACAGGATGACCCCCACGGTAAGGGGACGGCGGATTTCATCGTTGCCGCCGGATACAAAAGAGGCTAGGGGTTTCCCATAACTGTGCTTGAACAGAGCCTTGAGTTCCGCCTGATCTGCCAGGGATTCGGTGGCCTTTCCCAATTCAACGGCGATTCCGGTCACTTCCCGTGACAGACTCGCGGGGAGTTTAGGCTGATACCGGTAGCGGGCTTCCTGTAAAGCGGAAATATTCATGTTAGGTCTCCTCAAAATGTCGTGATGAATAGCCCTATCATAGCGAAAATGAAGGAATTGGGCAAGATTGGAGATTCTTGCCTAACGGCGGAGCGCGGCGGCCAGACCTCAGCCTATGGTGGTACCCAAAAAATCTTCCCCATTGAGCAGTTTTTTCAGGTTGTCCAAGTTGCGGCCAGCGGCGCAGATCACCTGGAGGCCGATCCTGGCGGCGTGGCGGCTTGCCACGGGATCGAAGGGGACGTTTTTTCCCGGCGCCCACTCATCCCCCACCAGGGCCCGAAAGTCCTCCCAGGAGATGCGGTCTATGGGTTTGGCATCGGGATTTTTCCGGGGGTCATCGGTGTACACCCGTTCGATGTTGGAAAGGTTGATTACCTTGTCCGCCTGGAACCGTTCCGCCAAGAGTACCGCGTCGTAATCCGAGGAAAAACCCGGTTTCCAGCCCGCCGCCACCAGGACCCGGCCAATGAGGGGCCCCACTTGAGAGGGATTGGTCACCACATCCTGGGTACAGTAATCCCCCATCACAGCCTTGATAAGTTGGGCGTTGAGGCGGGTCGCCATCACTCCTATCCAGTCCGCCTGGTCGTTGGAACCGCCGCCCGAGATGTTCCGGTAGGCTGTCTGCCAGGTACGGGCCGGACCGCCGCCGCCGGTGACAAAGATGAAGCGCCGTTTCT
>JAITBO010000219.1 GCA_031283505.1 Treponema sp.
CGGGACGAGGCAAAGCTCGTTGCCCTGGCAAAGGAGTGGGATGTCCCTACCGAAGGCAGGGACATCTACGACATTGCCCACGATGTTGCCGAGGCGGGGCTTACCGAATTCGGCAAGCCCTTTGGAACCCAGCGTTTTATCAAACGGGCAACCCCGGAACGGCAGAAGATCTGGCACGAAAACGGCATTGAGCCCCGGGCCATTGACCGGGAGATCGCCACTTCCATGCACATGACCAACATGGGCAACACCGCCGACGCGGAAGCCCTGATACGCCAGGGGCTGCGTACCGCCCTTTCCAACGGCTGGGGCGGATCCATGCTGGGGACCGAAATTACGGACATACTCTTTGGCACGCCGACGGTCAGAAATACCGAGGGAAACCTGGGCGTTCTGGAAAAGGACATGGTGAACATCGTAGTCCACGGCCACGATCCGGCCTTCTCCGAAATGGTGGTTACCGCCGCCGAGGTGAAGGAACTCCAGGACTACGCCAAAACGAAGGGCGCCAAGGGCATCAACATTGTGGGCCTTTGCTGTACCGCCAACGAGGTTGCCATGAGGCACGGGGTCCGCATGGCCGGAAACTTCCTCCAGCAGGAAAACGTCATGCTCACCGGCGCCATTGAAATGATGTGCGTGGACGTGCAGTGTATTTTCCCGGCCCTGGCCACCCTGAGCGAATGTTTCCATACGAAATTTGTCACCAGTTCCCCCATAGCCCGGATTCCCGGCTCCATCTACATTGAATTCAAATCCGATACGGCTTTTGATCAGGCCAAAGATCTTATCAAAATGGCCATCGACAACTACGAGAACCGGGATTCTTCCAAAGTTTTTATCCCCCAGACCAAGCAGGCCGCCACGGTGGGTTACCCCTGCGAGCAGATCATCAAGCATCTGGACGGCGTAACCAACAGCCATGTGGACGAACTGGGTTCCTACCGCCCTGCCGTTGACGCCATAAAAGCCGGGGTACTCCGGGGCGCCGTGGGCATCGTCGGCTGCAATAACCCCCGGGTCCGGCCCGACTATTCCCACTTCGAGATCATGAAGGAGCTTCTCAGAAACGACATCCTCATCGTCGCCACAGGCTGCGCGGCCCAGGTTGCCACAAAGGCGGGGCTTCTCGACCGGGAGGCCAAGTACCTCTGCGGCGCGGGTCTCAGGCGGGTCTGCGAGCTGGTCAACATTCCGCCGATCCTCCACATGGGCGCCTGTATCGACATCAGCCGGATATTGCTGCTGGTTTCGGGGATAGCCCGGGACTGGGGGGTGGATACCACCCAGATACCGGTCGTCGGCTGCGCCCCGGAGTGGATGAGCGAGAAGGCCGTGTCCATCGCCAACTACGTTGTTTCCAGCGGCATCGACGTATATCTGGGGATAGAACCCCAGGTTAAGGGCAGTTCCCAGATGATGGAGCTTATCACGCAGGGTACCCGGAAGATAACCGGCGCGGGCTACATCATCAACAAGGACCCCAAAGAACTGGTCCGGGCCATCATCGACGGCATTGAGGCGAAACGCGCCGCCCTGGGCATATAGGAGTTTCTATTGAAGATCGCCATTACGGGAAAAGGCGGGGTCGGCAAGACCACCCTCGCGGCGGTGCTTGCCCGGCTCTACGCGGCCGAAGGCAGGACGGTCCTCGCGGTGGATGTAGACCCCGACGCGAACCTCGGCCTGGCCCTGGGCTTCTCCGAAGAGGAGCTTGCGGACATCACTCCCATCTCAAAGATGAAGGATCTGATTGCCGAGCGGACCGGCGCGGATTCCAGCGGCCTGGGGAAGTTCTTCAAGATCAACCCCAGGGTGGATGACATTCCGGACCGTTTCGCCAGGGAAAAGAACGGGGTAAAACTCCTGATAATGGGAACCGTGGAAACAGGCGGTTCGGGCTGCGTATGCCCGGAACATGTGATGGTCAAACGGGTCATCTCGCACCTGGTCCTGGGAAGGGACGAGGCGGTGATCATGGACATGGAAGCCGGGCTTGAACACCTGGGCCGGGGAACCGCGGGCATGGTAGACGAATTTATCGTGGTGATAGAGCCGGGCGCGCGGAGCATCCAGACCTACCACAAGGTAAAGGAGCTTGCCGCGGACCTGGGGGTAAAAAAAGTAAACGTGGTGGCGAACAAGGTGCGGAGTCCCGAAGACGAAGCATTTCTCCGGGAACGAATCCCGGCGGAAGACTTTTTCGGCGCCGTTAGCTACAGCGACGATGTCGCGAGCGCGGATCGGCAGGGTCTGTCCCCTTTCGATACAAGCGCGGCGGCAAAAGACGAAATCGGGAGAATCAAGGAAAAAATTGATTCTTCCATAAAATCAAACTTACAACAAACTAAAGGAATGAATCCATGAAACTGCTTTTTAACCGTGTGTTCGATGGCGTTGATGAAATGTACGCTATCGCCGAAAAAACATTAAACGAGACGGTGGCGGAACTTGGCGAATCCGCCCCCCTTGCCATGCCGAATACGGCCTACTTCCTGGCGAATCACCTTGCCTACCTTTCAAAGAAGGTGACGACCCTGGGCGAGCTCAAGGCCTGTTTCCCCGAGGTAAAGGCCTGGATGCCCCACGAGAACCGGCTGGACGACGTGTTCAAGTCCGGCTTCGGCACCGTCATGGCCGCCGAAGTGATAGAAGCCTGCAAATACGCCAAAAGCCCCGCGCCCTACGGCGAGGGCGACGCCCGCGAGTACTGGGGCCACATGAGCGACGCCGAAGTGCGCGAGCTGGGGGTGCCCCTGGTTACCGGCGACATACCGGGCTTTGTGGTCATCATCGGCCCCGCGCCTTCCGACGAGGAGGCGGCGGAACTTATCAAGGGCTACCAGAGCCGCGCGATCTTCGTGTTCCTCATCGGGGGGATCATCGATCAGGCAAAGCGGATGAACATCAACATGAGCTTTTCCGTGCGCGTGGTACCCGTGGGGCCGGACATCTGGTCGGTAGCCCACATCATCTCCGTGGTAAACCGGGCCGCCCTGATCTTCGGAAACGTGCAGCCCGGGGACCGCGAGGCCTTTGACCACTACACTTTCCACCGGATCCGGGCCTTTGTAAACGCCTTCGATCCGGTGACGGACATTGTGGTCGGCTGCGGCGGCGGGGCCATCGCTATGGGCTTCCCGGTAATCACCAACGACACAAAGGATATGTGGGCGGTTCCCAAAAGCCTGATAATCCAGACCAACACGAAGGACTTTATCGAGACTTCGCTGGAAGCCAGAGATATCAAGATCAAGGTTACAAAGATCGATATTCCCGTGGCCTTCTCCTCGGCCTTTGAAGGGGAGATTGTGCGCAGGCCCGATACCCAGGTCGATATAGACGCCACCAAGATGGACTGCTTCGAGTGGGTGCGTACCCTTGACCTCGCGGAAATTGAGGATCACCGGATCGACCTTATCGGCCCGGATATTGACACCGTTGACGCGGGGAGCCGTTTCCCCATGGCGATGATCGTGGAAGTCGGGGGCAAGAACATGCAGAGCGACTTCGAGCCTGTGTTCGAGCGCCGCATACACCACTTCATCAATTTTATGGAAGGGGTGATGCACACCGGGCAGCGGGACCTTATCCGGGTACGGGTAAGCAGGAACGCCTTTGCCGCGGGTTTCCGGGCGAAACACTTCGGCGAGGTACTCTACGCCAAGATGAAAAGCGAATACGAAAAGGTCATCGACAAATGCCAGGTAAAGATCATTACCGATCCGGCAAAACTAAAGGAACTTAAAGTCCAGGCCCAGGCAGCCTATGAAAAACGGGACGCCCGGCTTCAGACCCTTACGGACGAAAGCGTGGAGGTGTTCTACAACTGCATACTCTGCCAGTCCTTTTCGCCCTCCCATGTCTGCGTAGTTACCCCGGAACGGCTCGGGCTTTGCGGCGCGGTCTCCTGGCTGGACGCCAAGGCCACCAACGAGCTTGACCCCAACGGCCCCTGCAAAATCGTAACCAAAGAACGGGTGGTAGACGACAAGCTCGGAATATGGGAAGATGTCAACGAAGCGGTGAACCAGGCATCCCACGGTTCCCTCCAGCAGGTAACGCTCTACTCCATCATGCAGGACCCCATGACAAGCTGCGGCTGTTTCGAGTGTATCTGCGGCATCGAGCCGT
>JAITBO010000236.1 GCA_031283505.1 Treponema sp.
TTTTACGGACGGCCCGGCAGTCCCAGAATACGGCGGTAAATCCCGTAGTTCTCCTGGTCAAAACACACGAACACGACCTTTTTTATTCCCGGTGTCAGGGGCAGGGTTTCCTTGACCGACGCAAGGGCGATTTCGGCGGCTTTTTCCTTAGGGTAGCCGTAAACCCCGGCGCTGACGTTGGGAAAGGCGATGGACGCAAGGCCCTGTTCTTCCGCAAGGAGCAGGCTGTTCCGGTAACAGGAGGCCAGAAGCTCCGGCTCCCCCTGCCCTCCCCCATGCCAGATGGGGCCTACGGTGTGGATCACAAACTTGCAGGGAAGCCGTCCCGCGCCGGTGAGCACCGCTTCTCCGGTTTGGCAGGGGATCCCGCCACGGCGGTGTTTTTCTTCGGCAATGCGGCGACATTCAGCAAGAAGGTCCGGCCCCGCAGCCCGGTGTATGGCGCCGTCCACTCCCCCGCCTCCCATAAGGCTTGAATTGGCGGCGTTGACTATGGCGCAGGTCCTCTGTTCCGTAATGTCCCCAAGGACCAGTTCAATGATGGGTTCTTCCGTAGTTTTCCTCCTCTTTCGGTGTCCGGCTGACAACAAAAATAGAGTTTCCCCCGGAAAAGGGGTCTGTCCCCAAGGCGCGAAGCGCCAGCGCAAGGGATAGGAGGGGTGTCAGACCCGGAGGGCCTACAGCCCCCGCAGCCCCGCGCAGGCGGGGCGAGGAGGCCGGAGCGCCGGGAGGCGCGGAGCCCCGGATAGCCCGGTCTTGGCCGTGAAACGAAGTTTCCATGGCCAAGATGCGCCCATCTCCGAATGACAATCCTTTCGTTTTGCCGCCCTTTTTCCTTCAAAGTATAGGCCAAGGCGCCGCTTGTGGATATACTTACCTCCGTCACGCTAATACGTTTTTGGAGGAAACTATGACCGCGCGTATCCCAATGAAGACGCCTCTGGTAGAAATGGACGGGGACGAGATGACCCGCGTACTTTGGGCGCTGGTAAAAGAAAAACTCATCCTGCCCTGGGTGGACCTTAAAACCGAATACTACGACCTGGGTCTTAAAAAACGGGACGATACCAACGACGAAGTTACCATCAAGTCTGCGGAAGCTATACTGCGTCTGGGAGTGGGGGTAAAATGCGCGACCATTACGAGTAACGCCGCCCGCAAAACGGAATACGGCCTTAAAAACCTGCATCCCAGCCCTAACGCCACTATACGGGCCATCCTGGACGGGACGGTGTTCCGAAAATCCATAGCCGTGTCCTGCGTCAAGCCCACGATCTCCACCTGGAAAGCGCCTATCGTCATAGGCCGTCACGCCTACGGCGATGTGTACAAAAGCGCGGAAATGGCGGTCCCCGGTCCGGGCAGGGTGGAACTGGTCTACACCGGGGAAGACGGCGCGGAAAAACGGATCACGGTGGCGGACATGAAGGGACCCGGCATAGTCCAGGGCATACATAACCTGGACAGCTCCATCCGCAGTTTCGCCCGGGCCTGCTTCCGTTACGCCCTGGACGAGAAAATTCCGGTCTGGTTCGCCACCAAAGACACGATCTCCAAAACCTACGACGGCAGGTTCAAGGAAATTTTCAACCAGGTTTACGAAACCGAATTCAAGGCGTTGTGCGAAAAAGCGGGGGTCTCATACTTTTACACTCTGATAGACGACGCGGCGGCCAGGGTGGTCAAGAGCGAGGGCGGCTTCCTCTGGGCCTGCAAGAACTATGACGGTGATGTGATGAGCGACATGATTGCCAGCGCCGCCGGGAGCCTTGCCATGATGACCAGCGTCCTCCTGTCCCCTTCGGGAGCGGCGGAATACGAAGCCGCCCACGGGACGGTGCAGCAGCATTACTACCGCTGGCAGAAGGGCGAAAAGACCAGCACAAATCCTGCCGCCCTCATCTTCGCCTGGACCGGTGCCCTGGCAAAGCGGGGAGAACTTGACGGGATTTCGGATCTGGCCGCCTTTGCACGGGACCTGGAAGACGCTACGATACGCGCCATAGAAGAAGGGGACATGACCGGCGACCTTGCGCGCATGGCCTGCCCAAAACCGGCGAAGGCGCTGGATTCCTGGGAATTCACAGAGGCGGTTGCAACGCGGGTGCGGCGCGGTTAGAAACGATTGCGGCGCAGTTAGAAACGATTGCGGCGCGGATAGAAACGATTGCGGCGCGGATAGAAACGATTGCGGCGCAGTTAGAAACGATTGCGGCGCAGTTAGAAACGATTGCGGCGCGGTTAGAAACGATTGCGGCGCAGTTAGAAACGATTGCGGCGCGGTTAAGAGACGGTCTGTCCTGATTTCCGCTACCGGGCGTGTTCGATCAGCGTGGATACCGGTGTTAAGGAATAACCTTCCCGTATCAGGGCGTCCAGCAACACGCCAAGGCGGGTATAAAGGTAGTCCGAACGGCCCCCGGCAAGGACGCCCAGGCGTATGGGAATGATGGATCCCGGACGTTTCTGTTCCATGATGCGGTCTATCATGTCCGATGCGGAGTATTGGGTCACCCCGCCGCGGCGCACATCCTCCCGGCTAACCCAGTCCATGGGGTCTACATCCCGGCCCGCCGTGGTGTAACCCGCCTGGGCAGCGGCGGAGACGATCTCTGCCGAAGCCGTATAATAGGGGGCGTGCCAGATAAGGCTGAGTTCATTGCCCGTTGTATTAAAAAATTCATCCTCGTTGCGGGCAAGGCCCCGGGAGATAAAATCGCTTTGAATGCGGTAACGGGAATCGGACAAGTCGATAAGGGCGAAGAACATGGAGGCGGTTTCATGGCCCGCCTCCACTATGTCCCGGACCGCCGCAGGATGGCGGCGTATAAATTCGCCGTTGAGGAAAAAAGTCGCCCGTATACCAAAGCGGCGGAGGGTCTCCAGTACGCCGGGAAGCCCCGCTATGTCGTCGTAAAGGTCAAAGCAGACCGCCGCTTCCCGTAACCCCTGGCGGCGGGAATGTGTAAAGGGATCGCCGGGACGGAGAGGTTCTTCCGCATGGATTGGCCCGTCATCAGGGTAGGACGGAGGAAAGCCGCCGCCGGGAAGCAGCGGGGAGGTCCCGACAGAAACGGTGTTCCGTATCATGGGGATGTTTTCGTAGGGACCGGAAACCTGGCGCTCCAGGTAGACCCGGTAGCGGCCGGAAGTCACGGCAACGGGACGCAGCGCGGGATTGGACGCCTCCGCCCAGGGAGATCGGCCATCGGTGACATACCAGATCCCGCCGGCCCTGGCAAGGATGCGTTCCCCTCTTTCCTCAAAGCCGAAGTCATTGGCGGACGAAACGCAGATAAGTTCCTTCTGTAGGGAAGCGGCGGAGGGATCAAGGAGGCGTATCCGCTCAATGCGCGAACCGTCACCGGTAACCAGTTCCTGGCTTCCCAGCCAGAGGCAGGAGTAGGCCGGACGGGTACTTAGGGTACTCAACGGCCTCCAGTTGGCGTAATCATAAAGGATGACGCCCCGTTCCCCCCAGAACACGGCGCGGGTTCCATCGGGAGACAAAGCGCCCCCCGCGCCTGCCGGGGGATCCAGGGTCCGGAAAACCAGGCCGCCGCCGCTCTGTGGGCCCAGCCTGTAGGCGGCGACGGAAACGCCGTCCTTACCGGAAACCGGGACAAGCACCGTGATCTGCCCCTGGGCCGACCAAAGTACCGACACGCTATGACCTGATCGGGGGAGCATGATGTAGGGAAAGGTCGAAGCGCCGCCCGCGCCGTAACCATCGGTCCCTAAAGGGTAATAAAAGATGTTCTGTCCGCCTTTGGAAAGGAGCATAGCCCGGGAATCCGGGGATATCCAAAAGGCGTCGAAATTGTAATCGAATTCATAAGGAATTTTACCTGCCGGAGAACCGATTTCCAGAAAGTCCGCGTATACCGTCCGGGCAAAGAGTTCGGGCCCCCGGACCCGGTATACCGTCGAACCTCTAAGGTAAAAGAAGTCCCCGCCCTCGGTCCAGTAAACGGAACTGATAGTTCCTTCCCCAATAACGCGGTAACGCTCATCTACGGAAAAAGTCGCGTTCACGTTGACGTTATGGTAGTAGAGGCGGTTTCCCCGGCAGTACACAAAAACCCTGGAATCGGGGCTCCAGCAGGCGGGGAAAGATGTATCAGGCCGCTCCACATTGGCCGAAACCTGGATTCTGCCTCCCGTTTCCGTGTTGATGAGGATAAGATTGCCATAGGCCGCCGTAACGGGTTCCACGTAGAGGAGCCACCGGCCATCGCCGGAAACGGCTATGCCTTCGATCCGTCCGCCAAAAACCGGAGCCCCGTCCGCAAAGGCGGGGAAGCCGGGTATGGTCTGGGGAAGCCCTCCGGAGACGGGAATCCTTACGGCGCCGAAGGCGTTCCGTATCTGGAGGATCCTGCCGTTTTCGACCAGGTCCATCTTTTCGGGGAAGGCGGTCATCTGCTGGAGCGCGAGGTCCGTAAGCCGGGTAACGAAGAGGGCGTCCTGCCGGTTGGAACCGTTAGCATCGGAATCGGCCCGGAAAAGCATACGATTATCCCCGGACAGGTTGAGGCCGCTAAAAATCACCTTTCCCCATACCCCGCAGACCGGCATCACCAGGACAAGAAAAAGAAAAAACAGGACGTAAGGGTTATGTTTCATGATCCTTACCGGGGATAAGGGCCGTTAATTCCTGGTCCATCCGGATAAGGTACTCGTCCAACTGTTTGATACGCCGGATAGATAATTCGACTTTTTTATCCCAAAGACGATCGCAAGCGCCGTTCAATACTTCATTAAATGATGATTGCTCTGAAAGAACAGTTGCCTTTTCGCCGGATTTATCAGTATGACTCATACTCCCAATAATACAATGATTTCACATAACCTTCAATGATCCGAATCGAAATTCAAGACTTCACCGGGCAAATCCCTCGATAGAGTCGAAGCGGTATCGCCTTTGTTATCAAAGGCTCGTATAAAGGTGACCGCCGCTATAAAGGCAATCAAAATAAAAACTAACTTACGCATAATCCCTCCCGGCAGACACTATTACGTTATTACCGATTGTATTATTATATATGGAGAAAATCAACATATCCACCGTAAATCAAGGGGAGAGCAGATCGCGGGGATTGACCGCTCTGCCGTTTTTAAAAACCGCAAAATGCAGGTGAGGCCCGGTACTGTAACCGGTATTACCCACTTCGCCGATTTTAGTTCCCTGATTAACCGGGGAACCCTGAGTTATCGAGGTAACGCTCAGATGAGCGTACATGGTCTGAAAACCGTTGCCGTGGCTCAGAATGATGAACTTTCCATAGGTCCCATTGTACCCCACTGTAGAAACCCTGCCGTCCATAGCCGCCTTGACCGGCGTTCCAATGGAAGCCGCCATGTCTATGGCCGCATGATAGCGCCTGACCCCGCTGATGGGATCGTCCCGCCAGCCGAAAGGCGATGTCAGCCGTCCCCGTATGGGATAGATGAACAGTTCTCCCAAGGCAAGTTTGAGGTCCTCGGTCCGCATCCTGGCGCCGGGTATAAAGAGTACCGTCCCTGGCGTAATGGTTTCGCTTTGAACATCGTTGGCATCCAGAATGACCGCCAGGGGGACATCCATGGCGGTGGAAATTTTAAGAAGGCTGTCCCCATTTTTAACAGTATAGGGAATTCCGTCCATGTTGGGAACCTTAATCACCTGGCCTTCGTAGAGACGCCTGACGTTGGTAATGCCGTTGGAAGCGATAATGGCATCTATGGAGATGCCGTAAGCCGCCGCTATTTTCGATACCGAGTCCCCCCTCTTAATCGTGTAACTCAGCCACGAAAAAGTTTCCGTCAGATCCAGGGGAATATCCTCGCTTGGCGGTGAACCGTTTTCCCGGGACGCCTGGGGATAAAGCCCCGCGTAAGAAGCCATATTTACCTGAAACCCGGAATCTTCCATGGGAGTGATAAAGACTCTGCGGTTGTTCCCTATTTGCGCAAAGGAACAGTAGAGGATCAGCACGAAAAGGCCCAGGGCCGCAACAATAAAGGCCGGGAACATAAGGCGCAGAAAAGCGGATGCAAAGGGATTTTTTCGGAAGGATATGGGCTGTCTTTCGGCGGCGTTGCGGTTCTCCGCCGGGGAGACTAAGGGAACATCTTTTTTAGGAAAAGGCTTGAAGGAAAATTTGGGAAACCTGAGCCACGAAGGGCCCCTTAAACGCAGTCCCATACCCGGACGCAAGCCGAAGAAACCTTTGAACGCGGAAGCGTTTTTTGCCCTTACATGGGTCCGCTTTTTATGGACCGGGTTCTGCTTTATCTTGTCCAGAGGCTTATAGGAGGCCGAAGAAGACGAACGCCTCCTGCGCTGTATATGCTGCACTCCAATTGATTCGATCATGATATTGGTTTATCGACATAATTCACGGTAATCATTATACTCTTGCTAGATATGAAAGCGGACGCTCCGGTAAATACCGGCAGAATCGTGCTGTTTGCCTTCCTTGCGGCTCTCATAATGAAGGTTTTTTTATTTGACTTTGTGATCGCCGACGGGCGGTCCATGGTTCCGGCGATTCGTCCCGGAACCATGCTGGTGGTAAACCGCCTTTCCTACGGCATCCGGTTACCCTGGACCCGGAAATACCTGTTGCGCTGGTCCCTGCCCAAAGCAGGGGATGTGGTGATATTCTTGACTCCTCAGGGACAGCTTGCGGTAAAACGGTGTGCCGAGGTAACGGAGAAACAGGAATTTTTTGCCTTGGGGGATAACAGCCTTGAATCCTACGATTCCCGTTCCTACGGCCCCGTATCTGCGGATAGTATAATGGGAAAAGTAATGGGAATCAAATGATAACGTTCAACGACTATTTCAAAACTGAGGAGAGGAATGGCCGGAACCTCCCGCCGGGACGAAAACGGTTCGCCATATTTGCCGTTTTGTTTTGCCTTGCGGCCTTGGTCGTTCTGATCAGATACGCCTTTCTCATGCTCAGTCCCGCCGAACCGGAACAGGTAAATCCCTCCCGGCCTCTGATCGAACGGGGCCCCATCACCGACCGGAACGGCCGTATCCTGGCGCTTCAGACGCGGCTCGCGAACATCAGCGTGTGGAAGCCGGATATTACGGACCTTGACGCCCTCTGTCAGGATCTGGCCCCTGTCCTGGGTTACCCCTCCGAAGAGATATGGGAAAGGATAGAGATTTCTCCCAATGATTTTATCTACCTTAAAAAACAGGTGGACCAGTCCACCATACGGGAGATTGAACTTCTGCGGACAAATAAACGGATACGGGGCGTAGGTATAGAACCCATTTTGGGGAGGATCTACCCGGAAAAACACCTGGCCGGACAAATTATCGGGTTTGTGGGGGACGACAACACCGGACTTGCCGGTGTTGAACACGCCATGGAGGCGGACCTTGCGGGCGCGGGCAGCCAGGTTGTCCTAACCCTGGACACCAATGTCCAGTATATTCTGGAAAATATAGCCGGCAGAACCATGGAGGAAAATAAAGCCGAAGCGGTGATGCTCCTGGCTATGGACCCCCGGACCGGAGAAATCCTCGGTTCAGCATCCCTCCCCGGCTTTGATCCCAACGACATACGCTCCTCGGATGAACAGTCCCGGATGGACAGGCCAGCGATCTGGGCCTATGAACCGGGGTCCGTGTTCAAGGTCTTTTCCCTGGCCGCCCTCATGGATTCGGGGGCCATCACCGAGCATACCGTCTTCAACTGTACCGGACGCTATGAACGGGTCACCAACCGGGGGGAGCGCATCGTCATCAACTGCCTTGCCGCCCACGGTCCGGTAACCGCCAGGGAAATCATCATCTATTCCTGCAACGCCGGGGCAAACTACGCAGCCGACCGTATAGGGACCACGGACTTCGCGGCCCTCCTCATGGATATGGGCTTCGGTTCCCGGACCGGTGCGGGAAATCCCGGCGAAACCGCAGGTTTCCTCCGCCCTGCGGAACGCTGGTCGGACCGGTCCAAGCCCACCATCGCCATGGGACAGGAAATATCGGTTTCCGCCCTCCAGATGCTCCAGGCCGCCACGGTTATTGCCAACGACGGCGTTTTGGTCCCACCCCGCATAGTGTCCCGGATCGTTTCGGCAGACGGAAAAAACGCCAGGACCTTTGACGTCGGTCCGTCCCGGCGCGTACTCAGTGCGGAAACAGCCAGGACCATGCGGTCCTACATGGTGGAGGTTACCTCCACCATCGGGACGGGGTGGCGGGCCAACGTACAGGACCTTTCCTTGGCAGTCAAAACCGGCACCGCCCAGATCACCAATCCCCGGACCGGCGCTTACTCGGACACCGATTTTATTGCAAGCTGCATAGCCCTGCTCCCCGCAGATACCCCTTCCCTGGTCCTCTACCTGGTCATCGTAAAACCCAAAGGCGAATACCTGGCGGGCCGCATCGCCGCTCCCCCCATACGGGAAGCCGCGGAAGCCCTGGTTGACTACTTAGGCATCCCCCGGGGCAGGAACCCCCAGGTGGAACATTCAGGTTCCGTGGTCCTCCCTCAAATTCCCAGTCCCGTCATAGGCGCGGCGATACCGGATTTTACCGGTTATTCAAAACGGCAGCTCCTTCCCCTCGTCCTTCGGGACGACCTCCACATCGAAATATCCGGAGAAGGCTGGGTCAAGCGCCAAACCCCGCCGCCGGGGACTCCTTTTACGGCAGGCATGATCATCACATTGGAACTGGAATGAACCCTTTGATTCGGGAAAGAGGGGGCAGCCGCCCCCTGCGGCCAGGCCAAGGTCCCGGCCTACCCCCACTACAGGGGCTCCGCCCCCGTAACGCCCCCGCCGGGGGGCCCAAGGCCCCCCGGACCCCCCAAGTTCGGGAAAGGACAAAGGCTTGAGTTACCGGGAACCTAACCTGGCCGTCATACGGAAAAAGTACCCCGGCCTTGCGGAACAGCTTGAGTCGGAAGCCGGCGACATAGAGGACCCCGCAGCCGGTGCAATGCGGGTGGAGGCCGCCGCGTCGGGGGACCCTACCCTGGCGGCGGGGGACCTCCGCATCCATTCAAAACATGATCCCGCCCGGGAAGGAAGGCGGCTGGCGGAAACCCTTGAGGAAGGGACCGGCCCCGTCGTCGTCCTCGGCTTCGGCCTGGGATACGCCGCCTGCGCCGCCGGAGAACGGTTTCCGGACCGGCCCCTCATTATCGTCGAGTACCACCGGGAGATACTGAAAAAAGCCCTGGAAAGCCGGGACCTGGGAAGTTTTCTCGCAGAACGAAAACTCGCCTTTATCCTGGGGAACGGCGGAAAAACCGGCGGAAAAACCCGGCCCGGTGCGGTCACCGCTGCACTCCGCCTCTTTGAGGGAAAGCCGGTCCTGCTCAGGAACAGGGCCCTCATGAGCCTGGACAAAGAGTGGTACGAAGAAACGGAACGGCACATACGGACATGGGTTTCCAAGGACGATATTAACCGGGCGACCCTCAACCGTTTTGGGAAACGCTGGGTCAGAAACCTGGCCGCCAACATGACGGCCATACGGGACGCGCCGGGCATAAACGCCCTTGCCGGATGCCTTGCGGGGACCGGCGTTCCGGCGCTTCTTGTTGCGGCGGGACCTTCCCTGGACCTTGCGGCGGCCTTTCTTCCGGAACTGGCGGAACGCTACGTGGTAGCGGCGGTGGACACTTCTTTGGGGTTCCTCCTCCAACACGGGGTGAACCCCGATTTTGCCTTGATAGTGGATCCTCAATACTGGAATTTCCGCCACATGGACCGGGTAAAGGCCCCAAAAACCTACCTCGTCGCCGAATCGGCGGTGTACCCCTCTGCCCTGCACTGTTCCTTCCGGGGAACCCTGCTCTGCGGTTCCCTTTTTCCCCTGGGCCGCTTCGTTGAAGACCGGGTGGATCCCAAAGGAGAACTGGGTGCCGGCGGTTCGGTGGCCACCACCGCCTGGGACTTTGCCCGCGTCCTGGGGACCTCCGCCGTCTGGATAGCCGGCCTGGACCTGGCCTTTCCGGACCTGAAAACCCACTTCAAGGGCGCCCTCTTTGAGGCCCGTTCCCTGGCCGAATCGACCCGGTTTGTCCCGGCGGAAACCCGGTCTGTCCGCGCCCTCAGGGACGGCATCCCTTTCCGGGCCCCCTCAGCCAACGGCGGAGAGGTCCTTACGGACAGGCGGCTCTCCCTCTACGCGGCGTGGTTTGAAAACCGGTTCGGCCTTTTCCCGGAGCTGCGCAATTACAGCCTTTCTTCAGGCGGGCTGGCCATCCCCGGACTCGTCCCCGCCGCGCCGGAAGACCTTCTGGCTCTGCCCCCACGGAGGGAGGAAATACGCCAAATTCTGGAAGGGGTCTTTACCCGCCTTGAAGGGAACTTCCGCAGCCCGGAAGAGACGGCTGCCCGATCCGCCCGGTATAACGCCGCCCGGCAAACCCTCCTTGGAGGGCTGGAACGCATAATGGAGACGGCGCGGGAAGCGGACAACCTGGCGGAAAACGTCTTAAACAGGAAGGAAAGCGCGTCCGGACGGGACATACAGAAAACCTTCGACAAGTTGGACAAAGCGAACCTGGTAATCACCGAAAGCGAAGTAAAGGACGTGGCGGGTTTTCTCTTTCCCCCTGTCGGGGAACTGGAAAAAGAGTTAACCATCCCGGTTTCGGACCCTTTGGGCCGCCACCTGGAACTTTCGGCCAAACTCTACCGGGCCGTGGCCGAAGCGGCGGAGTACAATCTTTCGGCCCTGTCACGGTAACGCCGGACTACGAATTTTGTTACCAAGGCTTTCAACAGCCAACGCGCAAGGGATAGGAGGGGTGCGGCAGACCCGGAGGGTCTGCACAGCCCCCGCAACCCCGCGTATGCGGGGTGAGGAGGCCGGAGCGCCTTTGGCGCGGAGCCCCGGATAGCCCGGTCTGGCCGCAGGCCGGATGCGCCCGTCTTCTTCTAATTGTTCCCTTACAGGCTCTGTTCCGTCCGGGCGATGATGTCGTCCTGGGTCTGCCGGGAAAGCACGTTGAAAAAGGCGCTGTAACCGGCCACCCTCACGATGAGGTCCCGGTGGTCCTCCGGGTGATGCTGGGCGTCCAGCAGGGTTTCCCTGGAGACCACGTTGAACTGAACGTGGAAGCCGCCCAGACGGTTAAAGAAGGTCCGCAGCAGTGCCGCCAGTTTGGTCCGGTTCTCCTCCGATTCCAGCATCCGGGGCGTCACCTTCTGGTTGAGGAGGACGCCGCCGGTGATCTCGGCTGCGGGTAGCTTGGACACGGATTTGAACACCGCCGTAGGTCCGTGGGTGTCCATGCCGTGGGTCGGGGAGCAGCCTTCCGCCAGGGGTTCGCCGGCTTTGCGGCCGTCGGGGGTGGCGGCGGTCCCCGCGCCCTGGGGCACGTTGGCGGAAATGGAGGATGTACCCGCGTAGTAGATGCCGCCTATGGGACCCCTTCCATAACGGGTGTTGTGGTATTTCTTCATCTCGTCGATATAGATGTCGTAGGCTTCCCGAATCAGGGTATCCACATAGTCGTCATCGTTCCCGTACTTGGGCGCAGCAAGCAGGATGCGGCGTATTTCTTCGTTTTCGGCCCCCTCGAAATTTTCCCCCAGGGCCTTCCAAAGCCGCGCCGGACTTACCGCCTTATCCTCGAAAACGCATTTCTTGACAGCCGCCAGGGAATCCGCCAGGTTTGCTATCCCCACCTGGAGATCGCTTATAAAGTCGTAGACCGCCCCGCCTTCCTTCAGGTTAAGCCCCCGCTCTATGCAGTCGTCGCAGAGGGCGGAACACAGTATATCTGCGGTGTCCCGTTCCAGCGCCGTGTCGCAGCAGGAATCAATGATGACGCACTGGCGGGTAAATTCCCGGATGATCCTGTCCCACGCCTTCATCACTTCTTCAAAGGAAGTCATCTCCGTAAAATGACCCGTGCCTTCGCAGGCCCTGATCCCCGATTCAAGGTCCACCCCGTCGTTGAGGGCGATAAGCAGGGATTTGGGAAAATTGAGAAAGCTCATGCCTGTACAGCGGTAGCCCCATTTTCCGGGGACCGCCACCTCCACGCAGCCTATGGCACTGTAATTGTAGGCGTCCTCTTTGGCTACCCCCTTGCCCATAAATGAAGGGATGATGATCTCGTCGCTGTTGAAGGCGGGCATACCGAACCCCAGGCGCACCACTTCGATACACTCCTCCATAAAGCGGTTGTCCAGGCCCTTGTGGTACCGCACCGTCAGATTGGGCTGGGGCAAACGGGTCCGGGCCACGCTACGGAGGATGAGGTAAGAAAGGGGGTTCACCGCGTCACGGGGAACATCCCCTTGCAGAATCTGGCCCCCTATGGTCACGTTCTGATAGAGGGGACTTCCTGCGGAAAAACGGGTATGGGTCCAACTCCGTATCTTGTTGATGGTGAAGGTTTTGAGCCATAAATTGGTGAGCAGTTCGCAAACTTCCTCTTCGGCAATCAGGCCGCCTTCGATGTCATGCTCATAATACGGGTAGAGATACTGATCCATGCGACCGTAGGAAAGGGAGTGGCCGTTGCTTTCGATCTGAAGGCAAAGGTGAATCAGCCACAGGGATTGTACCGCCTCAAAAAAATTCCCCGCGCCTTTGAGGGGAACCCGTCTGAGGGCCGCCGCCATACGCAGAAGTTCTTTCCTGCGGCAGCCGTCTGTTTCGGAGGCCGCCGTCTTTTCCGCAAGCTCCGCGTAACGCCGGGCAAATGCGGCGGTGGCATCGATGACGATGATCACCGCCCGGTAAAAGTAGGATTTCGCCAGGCTGGTGTAATCCGTAAGGTCCAGGGACGCGAGCTTCTGTTCCGTCCGGCTGCGGTATTCCTCAAGGCCGTTCCTCAGCATACGGTCGTAGTTCACCGCGATATGGGCGTCCCCGGAGGTGATGTTCCCTTCGGCCTTGATTATCCCCAGGTCGTAGAAAATCTTAGCCGATTCGGGCATGGCCGCAAGGCCCCGGTCCTTGACGGTGTTGTGCCTCCAGAAGGGGGCCAACTCCCGGAGCGTCCGCTTGTTTTCTTCGGCAATGTAGAAACGGTCGCCGTCCCGCTTGTCAAACTGGTCCAACTCATCGATAACCCAGTCCATGGCGTATTCGGGGAAAATGGGCGCCGAACGGTTTGAAGAAGCGTGGTTCCCCGCGATGAGGGTCTGGGGTTCTATGAAGATACTCATGTTTTCGAGTATATTCCTGTACATCAAGGCCCTGCGCAGCGCCAGGGGCTGGTCCATATTGTCCCGGTAAGTCTCAGTGGTAAGCTTCGCCCGTTCCACGCATACCCAGGGCTTGGCGGCAAGCAATTCGGTACGAAAACTGTCCATCCGTTTCGTCAAGGTCCCAAAACGGGAGCTGGTCAGACTGCTCAAAGGCGCAGGATTAGCGCTCATGATTCCTCCAAAAAAACGTTCTAAAATAACAATTCCGCGGCGCCGATGATCCCGTAATCGTCTCCCAGCTCCGCCTCTTTAAAATAGACAGGCAGGTCGTTTTGATTGTACCTGTCAAAAACTTCTTTCATTCTGATCAAAAGATCCCGGCTGTCGCCGTCCCGGCAAAGGCCTTTGCCCATCTTGATAAGGCCGCCGCCGAACACAAAACAGTTGATGTTCAGCGTCACATAAAGGTTAAAGGTCCACAGCCCCAGGAAACGGACCATCTGTTCCACAGCCCGGATCGCCAGGGGATCTCCTTCCCGGTAGGCAAGCTCAAGATGGCGGCAGGTGATGTTTTCCGCGCCCCCCGCCATATCCGTCATCAAGGTCTTTTCCCCCGAACCTATCCAGTTCTGAATGTGCTTTACGATCATGGAACCGGAACACCAGGACATATAGCAGCCCCGGTTCCCGCAGCCGCACTCAATCCCCTCCCCCGGAGTGGCTATCATGTGGCCGCTTTCCCCGGACCAGCCGTAACGTCCCCGGAAAAGCCTGCCGTTGACGATGATCGCCGAAGAAATACCGGTACTTACCGGGCAGTAGAGCAGGTTGTCAAACCCCCGGCCCGCTCCGTGCCGGTGTTCCGCGACGGCCGCAGCGTGGGCGTCGTTGTCAATCAGTACCCTGACGCCCCCCAGCTTTTTCATAAGATAATCCCGGGCGGGAAAATCCCGTATCCTTGGAAGGTTGCTGGTTTTGATGATCCTGCCTTCTTCAAAGAGGACGAAAGACGGCATCCCTACGCCTACCCCGCGAAGTTCGTCCTTTTTGATACCCATATTGTCCAGCAATTCCTGAATCCGGGCCGCGATGGTATCAAAAAAGGCTTCCGGCGGGGCCCCGCTGTCCGAAGGGTGGCTGATTCGCCGGATAATCTTCTTTTCATTGTCCAGAATCCCATAAGCCGTCTTGGTCCCCCCCGCATCTACGCCGATGGTATAAGCCGCCATATCCTCGCCCCCTCTTTCTAACTTAAAATTTATTCCTAAAATTAAATTTAGTCAACAAAGGTATTTTCATAGGTAAATAAATTTATTATCAATGAAACTTTTGCCGAAATATGCCATTCATGCTGAAGGGTTGGCGCCGGAAACTTGCCGGGGAAATACACTGCGGGACGTGCGGCGGAATATGCAAAGCGCTTAAAACCTCTCACCTCGGCCCGCTCCGTAGGCATCACCCCCTCTGCGGGCGGTCGTCTTTACCACATCCGGGGCTTGAATCCTTCCGGAACTTCAATGTCTACCGTCTCTCCGGAAGGGATAATCACATAAAAACCCGCCTTTTGGGCATAAGCCGATACTCTCTTGTCAACGACCGCCCCTGCCACGGCCCCCAGATATTTCCGCCTGTCGTTATGGTCGTCCGCAACCTTGCGCAGTATTTCCAGTCGTTTCACATGATCCTTCACGTCCTCCGTTGCCAGACGGGTCTTTACCTCCACCGCCATGGCGTACTCGCCGTTTTCAAGGAATACATCTATTTCGGTCAACCTGTTTTTATTCTGGTCCCTTATCTCGTGGTTCCGGGAAGCGCGGGTGAAACGCAAACCCAACTCTTCAAACTTTTCGTGGAGTTTCGGAGACATGAGATGTTCAATCACTTCTCCCAGACGGCTGCCTAAATTTCCAATCAGCCTGTCGGTTTCTTTCATGCGTTGGGCAGTTTCTTTCATTTGCCGGTCGATCTCCGCACTCCTTTCCTTCATTACCCGTTCGGTCTCCTGCATTCGCTGGGCAGCTTCCGCTCCCATTTCCTTAATCATCCGATCGGTCTCTACATTCTTTTCCTTAATCACCCGGTCAGTCTCCTGTATACGCCGGCCAGTTTCCTGGAGCAAAGCCCAAACATCTTCAAAAGTTACCCCCTTGGGCGGCTCCTGCGCGTATTCCGTCATATCCCCCATAATCTTATCTCCTCTTGATTCGTCCATAACCGGATTTGTTTTGAACGAATCCCCACTAAAATATACGTTGTCTTAAAAAAAATGACAACGTTGACTGCGGTCTTGTATGTATATGGCCCGAAGTTGGAGTTTTACTTCAATAAGGCGGGAAATTTTTTCAAAAAACACCGGCGCAAACAGTCCCGGCGGAATCATTTAATTCGGCAATGTTACATTTAGAAAAATTTTTCGATAATCAGGGCGCATTTCCGGCGCTTTCAGACCCTCCGGGTCTGGCGCCGGAACCGGGCTATTCGTTCCAATCTTTTGGCTACGCCAAAAGGATTTCCACTTCTATCCCTTGCGCGGATGCTTTTCCGGCAATTGCAGACCGGTAAATGTAAAGTTGCCATGCTTAATTAGAGTCTGTCCATAATGTAGACACATTATGGACAGACTACCTTAAAACCTGCATTTTCGTAACCTTTAGGTGAGAAAATGCAAGGTCTGTCCACAAAGCAACCGACTTTGTGGACAGACTCTAATTAGTGTCTGTCCATAATGTAGACACATTATGGACAGACCACCTTGAAACCCGCATTTTCGCAGCTTGTAGGCGAGAAAATGCAAGGTCTGTCCGCAAAGTAACCGACTTTGTGGACAGACTCTAATTAACTGAGGCAACTCCAAAATGCCGGATTTTGGGGGCGATAATATCTGCTTGTCCGGTAACATTGAACTTTACAAAAAAAATTTCTTTATATATGTTGAAGAAGGGGGCGATTTTGAACGAGACAGGGTTCATTTTTAATATCCAAAAATTCTGCATCCACGATGGGCCGGGGATACGGACGGTTGTCTTCTTTAAAGGCTGCCCTTTGAGATGCCGCTGGTGTTCCAACCCCGAATCCCAAAGCAATGACGCGGAAATACTCTGGGAAAGCCGATTCTGCGTCCATTGCCTCCGGTGTGCCGCAGTCTGCCCGGTAAAGGCCGTAAGCGAAGGCCCACTCATAGACCGTAGGCTCTGCACCGGATGCGGGACCTGCGCCGTAGCCTGTCCCAAGGGCGCTCTTACACTGTCAGGCAAAGCCCGCGCCCTGGAAGAAGTAATTGCCCTGTGTATGCAGGATCTGGCCTTCTACCAGGAATCGGGCGGAGGCGTCACCCTCTCCGGCGGGGAAGCGCTTTACCAGGCCCCCTTCGCCGCCGGCCTCCTGGACGCCTTGGGTGAGCGGGGCGTCCACCGGGCAATAGAGACAGCGGGCTTTGTCCCGAAGGAGGTCTTCGCCGGCCTGATAAGCCGGACCGACCTTATCCTCTTTGATGTCAAACACTACGACCGGGAACGTCACAGGGAAGGCACGGGCGTGGACAGCGGGATTATCTTCGCCAATCTGAGAACAGCCCTGGACCAGGGCGCGGAAGTCCTGCCCCGTATACCCGTCATTCCCGGTTACAACGATGGGCCGGAAGACGCCCGGGGATTCGCCGCCCTCCTGAAAGATTTCGGCTTCAGACGGGTCCAACTCCTCCCCTTCCACCAGTTCGGAGAAGGGAAATACCAAAGCCTCCAAAAGCCCTATGCCCTGAAAGGCATCCCAAGCCTTCGCCGGGAGGACCTGGGAGAATACCAGAAGGTTTTTGCCGGCGCC
>JAITBO010000310.1 GCA_031283505.1 Treponema sp.
AGCATCACGGAAATGGTCCGGGCCCTGGTTGTCATTGATGAACTTGCGGAACATCATTCAGACCGGCTGATTATTCCCCATGACGCTTCAATGTGGAAAACCTTCAAGTCGAAACAAAAGAGCGATAATATGTATATCGCGGAAATCCAACTGGCCCCTGGTGAGAAGTCACGCTTATAGCCTGATTGAAAGGCCGATGCTAACCGTCCTTCTGCGTAATCCGTTTTGCCCGGAAACCAGGCGTGGTCAACCGAATCAACAACCACGCCCTGAAGTTCCTCATGAACCGGTGAACGGGCTCAAAGCAATCCCATTTGCCGGTATGGACCTGCCTGCAAATCAATATCACAGTTTTCTGAAATACCGGATTAACCGGCCTCGGCAGAGGCATAGTAAAGGTTTTGCGCTTTTACCATGCCTCTGCCGGAAGGCCGGTCGTAGTTTCACTGAACCGGCAGGGAAGACATTTCCAACTCCAGGTCGAGTATCTGTCGTGTTCTCGCAGCCGGATATTCCAATTTTGACAGCGCCGGTACTTTATGTATGGTTACTCCTTTTTCGTTCAGCAGCGCTTCTTTTTCCGGCGGGATGCGGTCATCGGTATACAGTACGGCTACATCTTCAACCCGTACTACACCTTCAATGCCCCGCTGAAAAAACTTATCCGATTCGGTTAAAACGATGATCTCTTCGGCTTGTTCCGACATATCCCGAACTGTCTGCGCCCGGATATGATCTCTCCCGGTAAATCCGTACTCATCGATGAACCCGTCGGTACCGATAAAAAACTTGTCGGAGAAGAATACCCTCGCGCACTTCCGGGTTATGGACCCCACCATGACCTGAGCCTCAGACTGGTATTCACCACCCAGAAGAATGATCCTGTATGTCTTAATGGACCGTAAATGATTGGCGATAAACGCCGAGTTGGTAACGATGGTAATATCCTGTCTGGTATTGACAAGCTCTTCCGCAAGCAGGGCGCAGCAGGAACCGGATTCTATCATTACCGTTTCCCCATCCTCTACCGAAGCCGCCGCAGCCTTGGCAATACGCCGTTTTACCTCGTAATGAATGGCCATACGTCTGCCTACATCATCAATGGACCCAAAAAGCGCAAATCCGTGTTCCCGGCGTATCAATCCCCTGCCTTCAAGCTGATCCAAATCCTTTCGTACAGTTACCTGCGAAACATGCAGTACATCTGCCAGAGCGGATACTTCGATACGCTGACAGGCGGCCAGGGCCTCCAAAATTTTATTTTGTCTTTCCGTCATCTTGTTCTCCTCTTAACATAAATTTGTCTTTCTTTTAGGGCAGCCCAATAGGAGAAGCTCTGGACCCCTTGCAACCGGGTCTTTATCATCGCTCCATACTTAAAAAATACTAAATTCTTACCAAAAGTCAAGAAAATTCTTACGTTTGAAATATAAATAAATTACGAAGAAAACATAAAAGCAAGTTTTATTAGGATAATATTTTATAGATAAAAACACCGCCCCTCAGGGCGGTGTTTACAATTCCGGCGGTAATTGATTCGCATATTGCCGGGTCGGTAAAGGGCCTTCGTTTTATACGCCTATAATTCCATATCTCTGGTTTCCACCTTGGCCGCCGCGTAATCCGCGAATTCGGCGACCTTCATGGCCGCGGACCCCGAAGGGCCTAAAGGCCCCGGCTTCCCGTCCCGGCGGCGGACGGACACTGTGCCTTCGTCCGCTTCCCTCTGGCCTACCACCAGCATATAGGGAATCTTCCGGTTCTGGCAGTCTCGGATTTTGGCGTTCATGCGTTCATCACCCAGTTCCGCAGTCACCCTGAGGTCCCGGGCCTTGAGTTCCGCCGCAACCTGCTTTGCGTAACCGTTAAAACTTTCCGCCACAGGAATCACAGCGATCTGTTCCGGGGCTATCCACACCGGGAAAGCGCCGCCGAAATGCTCTATGAGGACCCCGAAGAAGCGTTCCAAAGAACCCAAAAGGGCCCGGTGTACCATGTAGGGCCGCTTGTGCTGACCATCGGCGTCAACAAAGGTCATGTCGAACCGTTCCGGCTCGTTGAAATCGAACTGTATGGTGGTCATCTGCCATTCCCGGCCCAGGGCATCCTTGATCTTGAGGTCGATCTTGGGACCGTAGAACGCGCCGCCCCCCTCGTCGATTTCGTAGTCCAGCCCTTCGGCGGTCACCGCATTGCGAAGGGATTCCAGGGCCTGGTCCCAGCGGACCGGTTCCCCCACGGATTCCACCGGTTTGGTGGCCAGGTACGCCTTGATGTCCTTAAAGCCGAAGACCTTCCACAGATGCAGGCTGAACCGCAGAACCTCCCGGATTTCATCTTCAATCTGATCGGGGGTACAAAAGATATGGGCGTCGTCCTGGGTAAAGCCCCGGACCCTCAAAAGGCCGTGAAGCACCCCGCTCCGCTCGTAGCGGTAAACCGTGCCCAGTTCCGCCCAGCGCAGGGGCAGGTCCCGGTAACTCCTCCCCTTGTTCTTGTAGATCATGATGTGGAAGGGGCAGTTCATGGGTTTGATGATATAATCCTGGTTGTCTATCTGCATGGGAGAGTACATATTCCCCTTGTAAAAGCCCAGGTGTCCGGAGGTCTCCCAGAGCCAGGACTTGCCGATATGGGGAGTATAGAGAATTTCGTACCCGTTCCGGTAATGCTCCTGCCTCCAGAAGTTTTCTATGGCTACCCTCATGCGGCCACCGTTGGGGTGCCAGTAGATAAGCCCCGCTCCGGCTTCCTCATGAATGGAGTAGAGGTCCATTTCCTTGCCCACTCGCCGGTGATCCCGCTTTTCCACTTCTTCCAGAAAGACCAGGTGTGCCTTGAGGTCCTTGGGATTCTCCCAGGCCGTGCCGTATATTCTGGTGAGCATGGGCCGTTTCTCGTCCCCCCGCCAGTACGCTCCGGCGATGTTCATAAGCTTAAAGGCCCCGGAGTGGATTTCCCGGGTGTTCGCCACATGGGGCCCCCGGCAAAGGTCCGCCCAGAGCGTATTACCGCCGGAGTCTCTGTTTTCGTAGATCGAGACCTCCTCGTCCGGGGAAAGACCGTCGATCAGCTCCAGCTTGAAAGGCTCACCGGCAAAGCGTGTCCTGGCTTCCTCGCGGCTCACCACGACCCGGACAAAGTCCTGCCGACTGTCTATGATCTTCTTCATCTCCTCCTCTATGGCGGGGAGATCTTCGGCGGCAATGGGTCCGGGAAGCTGAAAATCGTAGTAGAACCCGTTCTCTATGGAAGGGCCTATGGCGACTTTAGTTCCCGGAAACAGCCGGGTCACGGCCTGGGCCATAACGTGGCTTACGGAATGACGGATTTTTTCGAGTTTTTCGTTCTGGACTTCTTTGGATTCTGACATGGCACACCTCTCGCGTTCAAAATACGGAAACCAGAACTCACAGGTTCTGCATATTTCCATACGCCGGGACGGGCCGCCTTCTCAATAAAGGCCCGCGGTACCACCCTGCTTCGCCTTCCCCTGACGGGGGGCGCGCTCTTCGCCGCTGACGGGGGCGCGGAAATCCCCGTAGGGGCCATCCGCTCCGGCCCCGAATACTGAGGGCGGAATCAATCCGCTCCGTTCACCGGGGCGGCTCGGGAGGGGTTTTCGGCGATTTCCGGATAACCGCGCTTTCAGCCTATGGCGCGATCTCTCTTTATCCGGTACAGGGCCTACTCGTCTCCGTCTGTGCCGTTGATACTAAAATCCCATGTCGGCGGGATTTAGTCAACTAGTCGATAACTTCCCGAAGCAATTTAACATTTACCCATTACCTTCATCACCGATAACAAATAGCATGAAATCCTCCCGGCTTTTATGCAGAAACCGCCGAAGCGAAAACCTCAGCCTGGTAAAAAACCCTTCCCCCTTCCCTTGAACTGTCCCCGCACCGTCTTTCCGTATCGTTCGATGTCTTCCTAGATCTGAGCCATAGCAATAATGGCCAGAATGGTAATGACAATGACCTCGTGGAACGGATACAGGTGGTTGGTATTCTTGTTCCATAGTTCCCCTCCCAGAAAACTATGCCAACCATACCTCTTCTTCCCGTTTTTTTAATACGCTCGCTTTGGCAGCCTGTCCTGTTAGTATTGTAGATACCCGCATTTTTTGGTATCCTGTCTTACCGGCATTTTTAGCACAAACGTGGAGGCAGAGCATGATTGTGATGAAGTTTGGGGGAAGCTCGGTGGCGGGTGCGGAACGGATCCGCCACATGGGTGAAATTGTCAGGTCTCAACTCCCCCGAAAGCCGGTATTGGTATTGTCAGCCCTGGGGGATACCACGGACCAACTGCTGGAAGCCGCCGAGTTGGCGCTTCGGGACCGGTCCGTGTCCATTCATCTGATCGAGAGCCTCCACCTGGACACGATAAACGGACTAAGGCTAAGACCGGCGGTTCAGGAGACGATACATCCTCTCTTTGTGGAGCTGCGAAGCCTTCTCACCGGGATTTCCCTGATTAGAGAACTTACCGGCAGGACCAGGGATTACCTGGTGTCCTTTGGAGAGCGGCTTTCGGTGAGGATAGCCGCAGCGTATCTTGAGTCCATCAGGATACAGGCCCGGCCGGTAGATGCCTGGGATGCGGGATTCCTGTCGGATGCTAATTATACCGCCGCAGACCTCCTGCCGGAAACCTGGGAACGCATTCCCCGGGCCCTGGAACCTCTGGTACACGAAGGAATCGTACCGGTGGTCACCGGATTCATAGCCAAGGACGAAAACGGCAACATCACAACCCTGGGCCGGGGCGGATCGGACCTTTCCGCCACGATCATCGCAGCGGCTTTTGGGGCGGAAGAAGTCCAGGTCTGGAAGGACGTGGACGGCATACTCACGGCGGATCCCCGGCTGGTGCCGGATGCACGACCGGTGGAGTCGATAACCTACGAAGAGGCGGCGGAACTGGCGTATTTCGGCGCCCAGGTGCTGCACCCCAGGACGATGCAGCCCTGCATGAAGACCGGGACGCCGGTTCTGGTGCGGAATTCTTTTAACCCCAAGGCACCGGGGACCCGAATTGGGACGAAGCTGGATACGGAAACAGGGCCCGTTCAAGCGATTACTTCCCGGAAGAACGTGACCCTGATTGACATTGTGTCCACCAGGATGGTGGGGCAGTCCGGTTTTTTGGGAAAGGTGTTTACCTGTTTTGCCGAACACGGTATATCCGTGGATATGGTGGCTACAAGTGAGGTTTCCGTTTCCCTGACCCTGGACGCGGTTCACGATTTGGCGGGGTTGAAACGGGATCTGAGCAAGATAGCCAGTGTGGAGATCAAGACCGGCAAGGCCATTGTCACCATAATTGGGAATGTACGCCGGTCTTCCGAGATTCTCCAGCGGTCCTTTGGGGTCTGCGCGGGCCTGGGAATACCGGTCCAGATGGTCTCCCAAGGGGCCAGCAAGGTGAACATCAGTTTTATCGTTGACGACACTCAGGCGGACGAGGTGGTTAAAGAACTGCACAAGAATTATTTTGGGGGGCCCGAAGAAAACCCCGGTGGCAGGAGCTGAACATGAACATTGGTATCATTGGATACGGCAAAATGGGGAAACTGATCGAGAAAGAGGCCCTGGAACGGGGGCATAGGGTAGTTGCCATTGTGGACCCCTTTGCCCATCCGGAAATTGCGGGGCCTTCGGTGGCGCCAGTTTGCCGGGCTATAGACGAGGCGGCATCCCTGGGCGAAGCGGACGCGGCCATTGAGTTCACCCGGCCTGATACGGCGCCGGAAAATATGCTTGCCCTGATAGAACGGCGCATCCCCGCTGTGGTGGGAACCACAGGTTGGCTGGACAAACTGGAAGAGATACGCCGTGTGGCGGACGACGCCGGGACTTCCCTTTTATGGGCGTCCAATTTTTCTCTGGGAGTGAACCTTTTTTACCGGATCGCCGCCTTCGCCGCCCGCCTGTCCGACCCCTTCCCGGAGTACGACGTGGGGGGGTGGGAAGCCCACCACAACAAAAAGACGGACAGCCCATCGGGGACCGCCAAAACCCTGGTGGAAGGCGTGCTGGCCCAAATGAGCCGCAAGACCACGCCGGTATGGGAGACCCTGGACCGGCCCCCCAGGGCGGAGGAACTCCACTATCCCAGCCTGCGGGTGGGGTCCGTGCCGGGCGTTCATACCCTGTTCCTCGATTCCCCGGCGGATACCATCGAGATCACCCATAGGGCCAGGAACCGGGAAGGCTTCGCGGCAGGGGCGATCCGGGCGGCGGAATGGCTGACGCGGCGTACCGGTTCCGGAGAAAAGCGGCAGGGCGTCTTTACCATGGACGATGTTTTGGCGGAGATTTTACAAAAGGCAATGCCGGTAGGTTAAAGGGGCCTCCGGACGGAGGTGTTGCGGAACAACTGCTTACACGGTTGTTTTCGGAGTTTTACTTCGTAAAACTCCGCATGAGGGGGGTGGTGGAGGACCGAAGGGCCGGAGCCAGGGGGGAGGCTTCCCTCCTCCTTCAACTTTTTTGACTTTTGCCGCAAAAAATTAGGAGCGTGCTATGACCCAATTCAGGGGCGCTTTTACGGCGCTTATTACTCCGATGAAAGAAAACGGGGATGTGGATTACGAAGGATTCCGTCGGCTCATTAATTTCCAGATTGAGGGCGGCATAGACGGCCTGGTCCCCCTGGGAACTACCGGCGAGACTCCCACCCTGGAAGACGATGAGGAGGAGCGGCTCATAAAAATCGCCGTGGCGGAAGTCCGGGGACGGGCGCCGCTTATTGTCGGGACCGGGTCCAACTCCACAAAGTCCATGATAGGTTACACGCAACGAGCCAAAGACCTGGGGGCTGATGCCGCGCTGGTAGTGACCCCCTACTACAATAAACCCAACGATGAGGGTCTTATCCGCCACTTTGAGGTCGCCGCCGCCGTGGGTATCCCGGTGGTGATCTACAACATTGCCTCCCGGACAGGCAGGAACATTCCGGCCCCGCTTATCGAACGGCTCTCCCGCATCCCCGGTATCGTGGGAGTAAAGGAAGCCAGCGGCGACATCAATCAAATGGGGGACATCATTCGGGACACGGCGGGACCGCGAAAGGCCGAATGCCGGGACTTTACGGTCCTCTCCGGGGACGACGCCCTGACCCTGCCCCTTATCGCCCTGGGCGGAGATGGGATCATCTCCGTGGTGTCCAACCTGATTCCCGGCAAGGTGGCGGCTTTGACCCATGCCTGCCTCTCCGGCGATTTTGAGGAGGGCCGGAGGCTTCACCAGGAGCTTTTGCCCTTTTTCAAGGCCGCCTTCGTAGAAACCAATCCGGTTCCCATCAAGACGGCAATGACTTGGGTGGGTCTTCCCGCCGGACCGGCGCGGCTACCCCTGGGTCCCCTGTCCAAAAACAGCGAGGCCGTTCTACGGGAGGCTGTGGCAGGGCTGGGGATAGGGCTAAAGACTACCTGTTAAAGATAACTTGAGGAGCAAATCTATGACAAAGATACCTGTAGGCATTTTGGGAGCGACGGGCATGGTGGGCCAGCAGTACATTGCCCTCCTTGCGGATCACCCCTGGTTTGAGGTCCGCTACGTGGCGGCCTCGCCCCGTAGCGCCGGGAAAAAGTACGCCGATGCGGTCGCCGGGCACTGGCAGCTTGAGCGGGTCTATGGGTCTTCCGTTGGGGACCTGGTGGTGGAGGACGCCAACGACGTTTCCCGTGCCCTTGCCGCCGCAAAGGCCGGGGACTGCGCCTTCGTGTTTTCCGCCCTGGAAATGGGGAAGGAGGAGATCCGCGCCCTGGAGGAAGCCTACGCCGCCGCAGGGATTCCCGTGGTGTCCAACGCATCGGCCCACCGCTGGACTCCCGACGTTCCCATGCTCATTGCCGAGGTGAACCCGGAGCATACGGAGGTCATCCCCATACAGCGGAAAACCCGGGGCTGGGACAAGGGCTTCATCGTGGTAAAACCCAACTGTTCGATTCAGAGCTACATGACCCCCATCCACGCCCTCCTCAAGGCGGGGTACGAGATACCCCGGCTCATGGCGGTCACCTTGCAGGCTGTTTCCGGGGCGGGTTATCCGGGAACGCCCAGCCTAGACATCATCGACAATATCGTGCCCTACATAGGCGGGGAAGAAGAAAAGTCGGAGATGGAACCCCTGAAGATCCTGGGCGCCCTGAAGGGGAACGTCATCGAAAACGCCTCCGGCCCCAGGATCAGCGCCTTCTGCAACCGGGTACCTGTGGCGCACGGCCACACCGCCTGCGTCAGCCTGGAATTCGGGTCGAAAAAGCCTTCGATTGACGAGGTAAAGCGCATCTGGGCCGCCTTCACCGCCCTGCCCCAGGAACTGGACCTGCCCATGGCGCCTAAACAGCCCATCATCCTCCGGGAAGAAGCGGACCGGCCCCAGCCCCGGAAGGATCGGGACGCGGACAAGGCCATGGCGGTAAGCGTGGGCCGCATCCGGCCCTGTAAGGTATTTGACCTCCGGTTCGTGGGTCTTTCCAACAACACGGTCCGAGGTGCAGCCGGGGGCGGCATCCTGAACGCGGAACTTCTCAGGGCTAAAGGGTATATCTGACCCTTCAGTGCGCCGAAGCATGAACGACACAATGTTTGTGTCTCCGGCAGGGGAATATCACAGCCGCCGTTTTTTTCGGGCTGAAACCAGATCAATTCATACTTATCGAACATTTCAATTTTTTCAAGGAGGGAAAGGGCGAAGGTCCTAACTGGACATTTCTCCTGGTTTATTAAGGGGACATTATCACTGAGCCGTAGGCTCTTGGAAAACCCGGTCAAAAACCCGGTTTTTCCAGTAAATCCAAGGAAGCTGTTCCAAAAACTGAAGTTTTGGAACAGCCTCACTTTGCCTAAAAATAAAATTCTAACCTTTTACCATGAAGTTTAATATTGCATAAATACGGATTTTTGTGATAAAAAAAAATATGCGTATTGTATGTCTTGATCTGGAAGGGGTTTTGATCCCCGAAATTTGGATTGCTTTTGCCGAAGCCAAGGGAATCCCCGAATTCCGGCGGACCACCAGGGACGAGCCGGACTACGACAAGCTAATGACTTACCGTCTGGATCTGCTCCATACCCACAAGCTAAAGCTGCCGGATATACAGAGGGTGATAGGCACGGTGGAACCCCTGGAGGGGGCGGCGGATTTTGTCCGCGTTCTGCGAGAGCGGACCCAACTCATCATTCTTTCCGATACCTTTGAACAGTTCGCCAAGCCATTGATGGCCAAACTGGACTATCCCACCCTCTTCTGCAACAGCCTGACAACCGCCCCGGACGGAACCATCACCGGCTATCGTCTGCGACAGCAGGGCGGCAAAAAACACGCGGTTGCGGCCTTCAAGTCTATCAATATGGAAGTCTTCGCAGCGGGAGATTCCTTCAACGACCTCAAGATGATCCGGAAAGCCAACGCAGGCTGCCTTTTCCGCGCTCCCCCCGCCATACGGGAAAGCCAAAAAGATCTGTCCTGTGTGGATACCTTTGGGGACCTTTTATCCCAAATTGACGGATTTTTGAACGCCTAAGGAATTGTACAGAAATAACATGACTTATTGATAAATTCGGCCTGGCCGTGGCGGAATAACAAAGTACATCGTATCAGCGGAGCGTCTAAAAATACAATCAAACGAGGCATCAGAGAGCGCCGGGAAGGGACAGGCATAGGCATAAAAGTTCGCACTTCCGGCGGGGGAAGACAAAAGTTTAAAACTTTTTGGTTTAATGGGATCCTGAAAAAGATATATCCGGGGCAATTTGTCTATTATTTCGGTGTTAGTACGAAATAGGGTTGACGAATGGGTTGATACAACTTCCCATCCAAAAATTGAGCCAAATTCGGTAGTAATTAGCAGCAAATTGAGTGTTTTTTGCCTTTTATGTCCACTCATGGTGTTTATCAACCCACTTTATGACTATCACCATTATTTCATACATCATTCAGGATTTTTAACGGATGATATCTTGAATTGTTACAGTGCAAAGGTATTGACTATTTTTAAAATATATGTATAGATGTTATTATAATATGAAAGAGCCAAGAGCCAAGAGCCAAGAGCCAAGAGCCAAGAGCCAAGAGCCAAGAGCCAAGAGC
>JAITBO010000321.1 GCA_031283505.1 Treponema sp.
TCTGTCCATAATGTAGACACATTATGGACAGACTACCTTAAAATCTGCATTTTCG
Organism: Treponema sp.; assembly: GCA_031283505.1. Next base: position 56 of record JAITBO010000321.1, read on the forward strand.
TAACCTTTAGGTGAGAAAATGCAAGGTCTGTCCACAAAGTAACCGACTTTGTGGACAGACACTATTTAGCGGGAAAATTTCCCTTGGTCTGCGGCGGCCCGCTTTTACCAAAACGCAAAGGTTTAAGTGGTTTGTTTGGGGAATCATGATGGGAACCTTTGCGATTCTTCTGATAGGGGCCATTCCCCAGGGCGTTTATGTTCTGGGCAATACAGTGCTTGTTTTTATGGAAACCGCCACCGCTCTGGGTCTTATTTCCGGCATACTTTTTACTTCCAGGGCATGGTGTACCTACTGCCCCATGGGTTTTACCGCCGGCAACCTCAGGGCCCTGGTCAGCAAGGCCAGCGGTTAACCAAGGGCCATGCCCGGCATTTTATCCCTGCGGGGAACATCAGTCTGAAGATCTGGCGGCCTACCCCGATACGGTGTGCGATGTCTGTTTCGGCATCCGGTTTCCGGGCACCCGAGGTATCCAGAGCAAGGATAATGACCGCCCGCTTAACTAATTTGACGCTCCGTTTCCCGGTTTTCGTAAATACTTCCAGTTCATGTCGTTTTTCCGGGGTGAGCGCTATGTTCCGCTTGGTTCGTATCATTGGTAGTATCCTCCCACGAGAATACTACCACTTCCTTCATTTATTTGTACAGTTTTAGTTGTTACGATTTACCAGTGTCCCGACAGCTATGAAAATGTGGTTTTGCTTCCTGACGGGAGATCGTATCGCACAGCAAAGCGCAAGGGATAGAAGCGGAAATCCCGCAGGGCTTTTAGGCGGAACGCCTGAAAGCACGAGGAATTGGAGCGGATAGCCCGGTCCGGCGCGTACGCCGGATGCGCCCAAATCCACAGGTTTAATCGTGTCGGGATACTAGGGGGCCCGGCCCTTAGAACCCCCGGCCTCCGCCGCCTCCCGTATCGCCATAGCTATGAGTCGCGCCCCGTCGGGAGCGGCAAACCGGGAAGCCGCCTCCCCCATGGCCTTTCGCTTTTCCTCGTCCCCCGCTAAATCGCCCACCGTCTCCAACAGCATTTCCGGCGTGACATCCCCGGCCAGCGCCACTGCGGCGCCCTCTTTTTCCAGATACCGGGCGTTTTCCTCCTGATCCCCCCTGGTTCCCGAGCCGGTCAGGGGAACCAGCGCCAGGGGTTTCCCCGCAGCCGCACACTCCCAGACTGTCCCCGCTCCGCTCCTGCACAAAACTAGTTCGGCGGTAGCTATAACATGGGGAAGCTCCCCCCTGATAAAGGGATAGGGCTTGTAGCGCTCCTCAGGGGGAAGGTCCCATTCGGTTTTAGGGCCGGTCTGGTGGACCACCACATACAGGCGGGTAAGTCCGGGAAGGGCGGCGCGGACCAGTTCGTTGAGTTGCCTGGCCCCCAGACTCCCCCCAAGGACCAGGAGGATACGGTCCCCCTCCCCTACCCCCAGGAAGGCTCTGCCCAGAGCCATATCCCCGGAACGGAATTCGGGACGTATGGGATTTCCCGCAAAGACGACCCGTTTCCGGACCCCGGCGGAGAAGAACGCTGCGGTATCCGGAAAGGCGGTAAAAATACAGCTGGCGAACCTCGTGTTTATCCTGGTAGCCAAGCCGGGACTGTAATCGGATTCATGGGTGAACACCGGTATCTTCAGGGAAAAAGCCGCTACGCAGGGAGGGACGCTCACAAACCCCCCCTTGGAAAAGAGGAGCAGAGGCTTTTCCCGCCTGAGTATCTTCCGGGCCGCCAGAAACCCTCCAAGGACCTTAAAAAGGTCGGTAAAATTCCGCAAAGAAAAATTCCGCCGGAGCTTTCCTGCGGGGACGCCGAAAAATTCCAGGCCGCTTTCCTCAACAATATTCCGGTCCATGCCGGCATTTGATCCTATCCAGAAAATACGGCAGGAAGTGAACTTTTGGAGGTACGCGGTCACGGCCAGGCCGGGGAAGATATGCCCCCCGGTGCCGCCCCCGGTAAAGGCGATGGTCGTCATAAGCACACTTTACATGATTTTAAGGGATTCCACAACAACCGGTCATCCCAGGTAAATTCGCCGTATCAGCCATTCCACAGCGGCATGGGGCAGTGCCCGGCTCATGAACACCTGGAAACGCGAGACGGCCCCCACAACCATACGGGCCCTGGGCCGGCGGCTTTGGGCGACCTTTAGGATGAGCCGGGCAACAATGAGAGGATCCATGCCGTTTTGCTCGTCTTTTTCCATCCGGGACACCGCCCTTTCCATGGCCGCTCGGTAAACCTCCGGACAAGGATTCCCAACCGGCCTCCGGGCCTGGGTAAACCCTGTTCTGACATCGCCGGGCAGAACAAGGACGCTTTGAATATTGAAAGGCTTAAGTTCCAGGCGGAGACCGTCGGCCAACATAGCGAGGGCCGCCTTGGAACTCGAATAGAGAGTCTGGTAGGGAATGCTGAAAACACCGCCTACGGAACCTACCAGAATGACAAGGCCCTTCTCCTGCTGCCGCATGGCGGGAAGCACGGTGTTCAAAAGGCGGAGAGCGCCGAAGTAGTTGACATCCATCTGTTGCCGGGCATCTGCGGCGGTACTCGCCTCAATGGGCCCAAAAAGGCCGTCCCCGGCAGCGTGTACCATGATGTCAATGCGCCCTTCATTACGAAGGACTTCCGCTGTTCCGGCAGCAACGCTGTCTTCCAGAGCAAGGTCCATGACCAGGGGATGAAAAGCGGAAGCCGCCCCTCCGCCGCCGGCATGGGGGATCACGCCCCGGTGGGAAGCGCCGTACACGGTATAGCCGTGTACGGCAAAGAGAGACGCTACGGCAGCGCCTATACCCGAAGAAGCGCCGGTAACAAGGACTACCCTCCCCTGGGGAAAGCTGTTTTTCACAAAAACTCCTTTCGGACGGTTTCAATCACTTTCAACACTCGCCGCCCCCGTTAAGCAGTCCCGTCACATCCTTTCGATATTGTAAAAGGAATTCCGGTTTCCTCCGGGCAGCAAAGACGGCAGCAACAACAGCAATACGATCAGAAAAGCAACGCTCATTGACAGGGTGATGACGACACTGAGACCGTACCCCAGTGGAGCCGTGATACCGGCGATGAAGTAGCCTATAAAGCAGACTACGGCCACGGTAAGGGCGTAGGGGATCTGGGTTGACACATGATCGATGTGCCGGCATCCCGCGCCGGTTGACGACAGAATCGTTGTGTCAGAAATTGGCGAACAGTGATCCCCGAACACAGAACCCGCCAGAACCGCAGACAAGGAAGTGACGGAAAGCCAGGGAGCCACGATATCGCAGACAGAAATAGTGATGGGTATGAGTATGCCGAAGGTTCCCCAGGCAGTACCGGTGGCGAAGGAAAGTCCTGCGGCGATTATGAATATGACGGCGGGGATAAGAACAACAGGAAGGTGGGACTGTTCCACCAAACCGGCCACATAGGGTCCCGTGGAAAGGAGGTCACGGCAGACCCCGCTGATGGTCCAGGCCAGGGAAAGAATGATCATGGCCTGGACCATGGACTTGATCCCCGCAGTAAGGGCGGCGAAAAATTCGGTGAATTTCATAAGGCGGCGGGGAACAAACAGGCAGAACGCCGTAAAGAGAGACGCAAAACCTCCCAGAGACAGGGCTTTCCCCGCGTCGGTGTCCCCAATAGCGCCGAAAAGGGACTTGCCTTCCCCGGCCCAGTAACCACCGTAAAAAAGCATGGCAAGGACCGAAAAAACCACCAGAAACGCTACCGGTATGATAAGATCAAAAACCTTGCCATTACCGGAAACCGGAAGGCCGGCAAGATCACTGCCCAGGTCCTGTTCTTCCAATTCGGCGGCATTAGCGGATTCCGCCCGGCGCTGGGCTTCGGCCATGGGGCCAAAGTCGCCGTTTTTCCGCGCACTCAGCCAGATGATCATAAACAGGGTCAGCACCGCATAGAGGTTCATGGGGATAGACTCCACAAAAGCCTGCATTCCCGTAATGCCCTGCCGTGCGGGATAATAGGAAATGACCGAAGCTGCCCAGGAAGAAATAGGGGCGATGATACAGACTGGCGCGGCTGTGGCGTCTATGATATAAGCCAGCTTCTCCCGGGAAATTTTATGCTGATCCGTTACGGGTTTCATGACGGTACCCACGGTGAGACAGTTAAAGTAATCATCGATAAAAATGAGGATGCCCAGAAAGCCCGCCGCAAGGCTTACGCTACGCCGGGTTTTCAAATGCCGGGCGGCCCAGACACCGTAAGCTCTGGAACCCCCCGCCCTGGTAATAAGGGCCACCAAAGCGCCAAGCATCGCAAGAAAAATGATCATAGACGCGTTGTCCCCGACCTTGAAGATCATCATATCTACGGTAACATGAAATATCCCCAAAACCCCAAGTCCCGAAGCGATACTATAGATGAGGGTTCCGGACATAATGCCAAATAGCAGGGAAAAAACAACTTCTTTTGTGATAAGGGCCAGCGAAATAGCTATCACAGGCGGAACAACCGACAAAAGTCCCGCGTCTATAGCCTCAAATTCCATACAAAGTCTCCCAAGTTAATGAAGTTCCCTATAATACCGTTTTTTTTCAGAAATATCCAGAGGGCGCGTTGCCTCAT
>JAITBO010000354.1 GCA_031283505.1 Treponema sp.
ATGATATTCTGCTATTACCAAAACCAATTCATCTTTAAAGATGGCAGGAGGATTTTATGAAAAAGAAGTATCTGTTGATTTCGGTGATGCTCATGACAGGGCTTTCCCTAATCTTCGCCGGCGGCGGGCAGCAGCAAGGGGCAGGGGCAAAGAAGCTGCTATATGTCATCACCCCCGGATGGTCTAATCCCTACTTTAAGACCGAAGCGGACTTTGCGGCCGCCAAGGCAAGGGAGCTGGGATACGAAGCCAAGGCTTATGACCACGGCGACGACGCCAATCTGCAAAGCCAGTATATTGACGCCGCCATTGCCGACAAAGCCGCAGCCATTATTCTGGATAACGCCGGCGCGGACATAACCGTCGCGGCGGTCAGGAAGGCAAAGGCCGTGGGTATCCCCACGTTCCTTATCGACCGGGAAATTAACACCACCGGGGACGCGGCCGCCCAGATCGTGGCTAACAACTACCAGGGGATCCAGCTTGTGGCCCAGGAATTTGTCAGACTTATGAAAGAGGAAGGCGAATACGTCGAGCTTCTGGGCCTGGAATCGGACAACAATGCCCGGGTTCGGGATCAGGGCTACCATGACATTATCGATCAGTATTCCAAGATGAAAATGGTCGCCCAGCAGGCCGCCGATTGGGATCAGACCAAAGCCAAGACCATTATGGAATCCATGCTCCAGGCTCATCCCGGCATCAAGGGGGTGATCTGCTGCAATGACACCATGGCTATGGGCGCAATGGCCGCTCTTTTGGCTGCCGGACGGGGCGACGTTATTGTGGTAGGTTTTGACGGATCTAACGATGTGCGGGATTCTATTCTGCGCGGGGAGATCAAAGCTACGGGCCTTCAGCAGATGGCGTATATCGCGGAGCAGGCCGCTATTCAGGCTGATCAGTATATCAAAACCGGCTCCACGGGCAAGGAAGAAAAACAGATGATCGACTGCCTGTTGATTACCAAAGACAACGCCGGCAAGCTGAACAACTTCGCCATGTCCAACTAAATTAAGCGGCGGACTTAAAGTAAAGATGCGGGGGTTCTTTGTTAAACAATTCCCGCGTCTTTGCGAGCCTTGTTTTCCGTAATAGTGTTTCCGGGGGTGTTATGCGGATGAAAAAAATCATTTTTTTCGGTTTCCTGGGGATAGCGCTTTTTTCGTGTACTATTGCGTGTACTATTGTAAAAAACGATACAAACCGGAAGGGAGAAGAGGGAAACGCCTACGCCTTTTCCATCGGTACTATTGATCCCAAACAATACGCGAATGACATTTGGGAATCCATGGTTATTCCCAGAATCGAATCACTGGCGGTTGACTTTGAAGAACTTGCGGCGGGGCTGGAGTCTGACGAGGCCGGAACCTCTAAAAAATCCGGATACCGCCTTTCGGACAGAAATTACTACAACTTCGCGGTTAAGGGAACCGTAAAGCTGTTATCGATAGATACAAGTTCGGCGAGCGGATCGGCTTCTCTGGACTTCTACCCCTTTGACGGGAAAGAGGACTGCCGTTTACGGATAGGGCCGGTACTTCAGGGCTATGCCCTCCGGGACATACAGAGCGGTATTTCGCCGAACAGTTTTGTTAACCAGGTTGACTGGGCCAGGCTTGCGACGGAACTGAACAATAAAGTAAAAGAGACGGTCCTTTCTCACGTTGATTTTCCGAATATGATTGGGAAAGAGGCGGAATTGCTTGGGGTCTTTACCTATGAGGGAAGTGGCGCGGGGATTGCCATTACGCCGGTCCGCATTATCTTTCAGGATTAATTATGGAAGAAATAGTTCTTGAAGCGAATCAAATCACCAAGGTATACCCCGGCACCACTGCCCTTTACAAGGCCGATTTTAAGGTGCGAAAGGGTAAGGTAAACGTACTGATAGGCGAAAACGGCGCGGGCAAATCGACCATGATGAAGATCGTTGCCGGCGTCGAAACCAGGACATCCGGGGCTATTTATGTTAACGGAAAAGAAGCGGAATATACCACACCCAACGAGGCGATTCAGCACGGCGTAGGAATCATCTATCAGGAATTGAACCTCTTCCCCAATTTGAGTATTGCGGAAAATATATTCATGACCAGGGAGATAAAAAAGAATAGGATTACTATTGACCATAAAAAACAAAATGAAACGGCTGTTCAGTATCTGAAAAAGCTTAACCTTAACGTTTCCCCGAACACATTAGTAGCGGATTTGCGGGTCGGCCAGCAGCAACTGGTTGAAATCGCCAAGGTCCTTGCCCAGAACGCCCAGATAATCATAATGGATGAACCGACTTCGGCGCTTACCGAGGCGGAGGTCGCCACGCTTTTCGACGTGATAAGCGAACTGCGGAAACAGAACATCACCATTATTTATATTTCCCACCGGCTGGAAGAGATTATGCATATCGGCGATTACATAACGATTCTCAGGGACGGAAAATTTATTGAAGAAAAGCCGGTGGCCGAAATTGACATCTCCTGGATCATCGACAGAATGACCGGCGGACATAAAATCGAAAATGTGTATGGGCGCCGTCAAATGGGCGAAGAAATCCTCCGGGTCAAAAATCTCTCCCTCCCCAAAAAGAACGGACACGGGTTTGCGGTAAACGGCGTCTCGTTTTCTCTTAGGGCCGGGGAGATCCTCGGTCTGTACGGGCTCCTCGGCGCGGGGAGAACGGAACTCTTGGAATGTTTAATCGGGGAACAGGAGAACTATACCGGAACCATCGAGCTTAAAGGGAAAATCGTTACATCAAAAACCATTACCGGCCGTATTCAAGACGGCTTTGCCCTTATCCCCGAGGACCGGAAAACCCTCGGCATCTTCGGCAATATGATCATTCTTGAAAATATGGTCATGTCCGCGTTATCAAGGTTTTTCAGGCGCCTGTTCCTACAGGAAAAAATGGAAAAAGCGGCGGTCGCGGATGTTTCCAAAGACTTGAATGTCAAAGCGGCGTCCATAATGGATTCCATCAATTCCCTTTCGGGTGGGAACCAGCAGAAAATCATTATTGGCCGCAGCCTTCTGACCAACCCCAAAATACTGCTCATGGACGATCCCACCAGGGGTATCGACATTTCGGCAAAATACGACGTGTACGAAATATGCAAGCGCCTCGCGGAAAAAGGCATAGGCATTATATTCGTGTCTTCGGAAATGCAGGAAATGCACGCCATACCGGACAGGGTCCTGGTACTTTCCCAGGGACGCCTTAAAGGGGAATTTATGCACGAGGACTTAACGGAAGAAAAGCTGGTTGCCGCTTCCGCCATTACCATTACCACCGGAGAAGAGAATGAACAGCAATAAACTAAGCCGGATTAATCTTGCCGACGCGGCAATGAAACTGCGGGCCTATATCGCCCTTGTCCTACTCTTAATTTTCTTTAGTCTTAACAGCCCCAATTTCCTGACGGTTACCAGCCTGATTACTATGGTGCGGCATATCTCCCTTAACGCGATTATCGCCATCGGCGCTACCTTTGTTATTCTAACCGGCGGCATCGATCTTTCCATAGGGGCTATCATCGGTTTTTCCGGGATGATTGCCGGAGGGCTTATCCATCAGGGGATCGTCCTGAATTTTTTGGGCATTACGATGTATCCCTGGGTTCCGGTGATTCTTATTATGTGCCTGATTATCGGCATACTCATCGGATGGGTGAACGGCGTGCTGGTATCAAAATTTAACGTTACCGCCTTTATCGCCACCATGGGTACCATGTATATCTTCCGGGGCTTTGCCCTGCTCCGGTCAAACGGCACGACGTTCCCCAACCTCCAGGGTAAACCGGAGCTCCGTAATACGGGTTTCCCCATGCTTGGCCAGGGGACTTTGCTGGGCATTCCTTACAGCATACTCATTATGATCCTGCTGGTAATCGTCACGGCTTATATCGCGAAAAAGACCCCCTTCGGGCGGCGGGTATATGCTGTGGGCGGGAACGAAAACGCCGCCAGGCTTTCGGGCATTCAGGTAAACAAAATTAAAACCATGGTATTCATGATCTCCGGCGGCTGTTCCGCCCTGGTGGGCCTCATCATCAGCTCGGAACTGGTGGCGGCCCATCCGGCCACCGGGGAAAGCTACGAGATGAACGCCATCGCCGCGACGGTTTTGGGCGGCACCTCCCTGGCGGGGGGCAGAGGCTCAATCGGCGGCGCGGTGCTGGGCGCCTTCGTTATCGGCGTGCTCAACGACGGCATGGTTATGATGGGCATTTCATCGTTCTGGCAGACGGTCATCCGGGGCATTGTGATTGTTCTGGCGGTTATTCTGGATCAGCTGCAGAACCGCGGCCCGGTAAAAAGCAGCGTGAAAAAGCGGGGGCGTGTTCCGGTATGAAAGGCCTGCCGCTGCGTCCGGCCGCCCTCCCCGCTCTCTCCGGGAAGTCGGGAAGTATAGCAGGATATAGCCGCTTGTACGCGGCATACCGCGGCCTGCTCCCCCGGCACGGTTTCCCGCGCACGGGAACGGGCCCTTCCGCTTCGCGATATAACGATTTTGACCCGGGAAATAATCGTTTTAACCCGAGCCGAAATGATTTTAACTCAAGCCGAAATCATTTCAGCTCGAGCCGAAATGATTTTAACTCAAGCCGAAATGATTTTAACTCAAGCCGAAATCGTTTTAACCCAAGCCGAAATCATTTTAGCTCGAGTCGAAATCATTTTAACCCAAGCCGAAATGATTTTAACTCAAGCCAAAATCATTTTAACTCAAGAAATAACCGTTTTAGCTCGGGAAACAATCGCTTTCACCCGGGTCAAAACCGTTTTAACCCAAGCCGCTATAACAAGGAGGTATGGTATGGCAGATTACATTCCCGATAAGGACGCGGATTTCGACGCCTGGTTCAGTTTTATGTACCAGTACGTGTCCCAAAAATGCGCGGGGCAGCCCCCGGCGTGGCAGCACATCCCCCAGCCGGCGCTTATGGCGCTGGCGGAACTGCACACGGCGTGGAAGGCGGCGTACGGCGCGGTTATCGGGCCCCACACCAAGGTGGACACGGAGGCGAAGAACGACGCGAAAAAGGCGGCGAAGGCGGCTATTAGGCCGTTTGTGAACCAGTACCTGCGGTTTTTCCCGGTAACGGACGAGGATCGCACGGCCATGGGGATCCCAAACCGCGATCCCCATCCCACGCCGGTGCCCGTGCCGGAAGACGTTCCCGAAGTGGAGGCCCTGATGCCGCTGCCGCGGGTGCTGCAGTTCCGCTTCAGGCGGGCGAACGCGAGGCGCTGGGGGAAGCCGCCGAAGGTACACGGGATGGAATGCCTGTGGAAGCTGGAGGATACGGGGGAGCCGCCGCCCAAGGAAGTGGAGGATCTCCTCCATTCGTCATTTGCCACCAGAAGCCCGCTGGAACTTACGTTTAAGGAGAGCGAGCGGGGCAAGAAGCTGTACTACGCGGTGCGCTGGGAAACCGGCGCGGTGAAGAAGGGCAAGTGGAGCGAGATTATGTCCGCGATAATTCCGTAACAACAGGAAATCCGGGCCTGTAATGGCCCAGAAAATTTTTTAGGAGGCACATATGCAAAGCAAAGAAAATTTAAAAAGAAAAACAGGCTTTACCCCCCCCCCCCCCCCCATTAGGATAAGCATTACCATAGCGGCGATTCTTGTTACGGCAATGGTAGGGTTGGCGGGGTGTCCGATGGACAGCGATGACGATTATACCGGAGTCGGAGCATACGACCCCTACGAGCCGGTCGCCGGCATCCGCGCGAAGGTCTTCATGGTGAATGACTCGGCCGGCGATCCGGATGGTCTGGCCGCTGTCGCGCACGCCGTTCTTTCCGCGTCCACCCAACTGGTGGGGCTTGTCGGATCCTTCGCTAATGACCGCCCAGGTGGGGGCTCAGCCGATTCGAAGTTGAAACACGACCAGATCCTGGAGATGGCGGGGGTTACCGATGTACCCAGCTATGAGGGCGCCGCGACTGCCCTCGAAAACACAACCACAGCGATCGAAAGTGAAGGCGCCCTCGCATTGGTCGAGGCCGCAAAAAATTTCACCCCGCCGGCCGCCCCGGAGAGTGCCGGTTATTCCTATAATTTCTACCAAAAGCTTTTTGTCACGGTAGGCGGGGGGCTCACCGACGTGGCCAGCGCAATTTTGATGGACTCGACAATCGTCTCAAATATTACCCTCGTGTGGATTGGCGGCAGTGATTATAATAACAATCAACCGGGAGAATCCAATGTAATGCGAGATATCAATGCTGCCAATGTGGTATTCGGTTCCGGTGTCGAGATTTGGCAGGTTCCCAGAAACGCCTACGGGCAGTGCTATGTGTCGATGACGGAGATGAGGCGGGATCTCTACCCCTACGGCGAGCTTGGCAAATGGCTGTTCGAGTCGTTTGTTGGGCTGTATGGTACGGGTTTCAACATGGGCGAGACATGGTCACTGGGCGATAACCCATTGGTACTTCTGACAGCCCTCATGGGGGCGTATGAGCTGGATACTGGTTCGAGTACATATCATGACGAGGATGCGCGGCTGTTCAACAGTAATGGTTCCTATAATATGGCAGGCGAAAATCCAATCTCGAACCCGCGCAAAATCCGCGTCTACGATGTGCTGGACACGCGGACCATGTTCGCCGACTTCTTTGCGAAGATACAGGGCAAGTTCCCGCTATGAACCGGTTCGGATGGGCTTGGCGCGATTTTCAGCGGATGGTTATTACCGCGGAATAATTGGCTGGTACGTAGTTTTTAAAAACTACCGCATGTAACCTAAGGGCGGCAACCGTGTCTCGCTCCACGTGTTTGCCGCCCTTTTATTTTGCAGGGAAACTATTGTTATCAAAGAAGATTCACAGAATGGCGAAGCGCGTCTTCAACAAGCTCGTTGAGCGAAATACCTTTGGTATGAGCCAGGAGCGCGGCCCTGCGGTGTAAATCTGCCCCGATTCGCACATTGAATGAGCCTTTATACGGCTTTTCAGGCCGTGTACCGTTTCTTGTACAAAACGCCAGATATTCCTCAACGGCATTGTGAAAATCTTTCTTGATTGCAATTACAGTATCGCCTTCAAAGGATATAAGTGGTTTAATACCAATAACTTTGCCATGAAATACATTGTCTTCTTCGGAAAACTCAATACTGCCAATATACCCCTTGTAGTGAAGATAATTATTCATGCCATACCTCTTTCTTTTAAAGCCGCTATAATATCATCAACCTGATACCGCTTCAAAATATTCCCCGGATGCGGTTTATGCAGTCGAATATAATCATCGCCTTTTATGAAAATAACTCGTGAACCGCTTGTTTTCCCTGCCTCAGACAGAGAATATCCAAGCAGGCCCAACAATCTCGTCAGCTCGGCAAAAGAAAAATCCGCCGGACGAGACAGCAACCGTTTGACAATTTTTTCCTTTTTACTCAAATAAAATATCTCGCGTAATTAGTACTATAATATAATCAAGAGAAGCGTTGCAACTATTTTCAGTTACCCTTGGGCATGGGCCAAAAGTACCGCCATTCATCCGAAAATAAAAGAAATGAAAACAGCATATATCGAAAGTAAATTCGTTTAGTTTTATCGTTTTTTATTGACAAATTCTTTTCTTTATGGTATCCTTTCCCGAAAGAGGTATCAACACATGGATAAAATTAAGCTGGGTTACGCTCCCACAAGGCGGAGCATCTTCAACGCCCCCGACGCGGTTAAATACCGGAGCCTGACCAAAAACAGGCTCGCGGAACTGGGCGTGGAGATTGTCGATATTGACGACATCAACAAAGAAGGGCTCCTCTACGATGAGCAAGAG
>JAITBO010000006.1 GCA_031283505.1 Treponema sp.
TGCCCGACCCCAAGGAAGAAACCTTCAGGATGAAAGCCTATGCCGCCTTGGAAAAAACCGTACTGGAGCGGCAGGAAAAACTGCTGCGGGAAGAACTGGAACGGCGTTTCCCTGAAGAAAAGAAAGCCGGAACAGTAAAAAGCTACCAGGATGTGCTGGGCCAGGTAAAAGGCGAGGTTGAGGCTTTCCGCATTGAAGAAGAACGGCGGCGGCTGGAACGGGAAATGTTTGAGAAGCGAATTTTGGGAACATATTATCATGGAAGGCCGGATCAGGACTATGAGTATATAAAACTTCAATTTAAGAGCATTTCTTATGCCGAAGGCGTACATCATTGTGGCGGTCATGGCGAAAGTTATGGCAAGTTTGCCGTTACCTATGACGGATACAATATATCTTTGTCCTGTTCAAGCCTTTCTTTAAAAAACTGCCCCTTGCTTCATTCGGAACTGTGCCATGGGTTTCAAGGTACGGTAAACCAGACCGGAACGGTAATATTGGGCTATTGGGGTGGCACAGCAGTCAGCCACCAGAAAACACAGTAAGAGGATTATCATGGACACACAGATCGTAAACGAGGGTACGCAGGTTATTACCAATACCACTACGGAGACCGGCGCGAATTGGACCGGCGGCCTTTTGCAGGCCCACGAGTCAATTTCCGGCTGGGAAGTCATTGAAAAAATTCCCACCCAATCAGGCGAGGCCGACATTTATCTTGCCCAAAAGGACGGGCAAAAGGGCGTCATAAAATATTACCGCAGTCAGATAAAACCCAAAACCGGAATTCTCGAAAAGCTCAAAGGGCTTAACCACCCCGACATCGTGAATGTCTTTGAATTCGGTTATTATAATGGCCGGTTTTACGAAATCATGGAATACGCTGCCGGGGGCGCCCTTGATTCCCGCGGGGAAGACGGCGCGTATAAGTACCTGCCCCTTTCGGAGGAACAGGCGGTAGAGGTGTGTAAAGAAGTTATAAACTCCTACAAAGCCTGCCACGAAAAGGGTATTATCCACCGGGACATAAAACCGGCCAACCTGTACTACCGCAACGCCGGCGGCGGTGATGTGGTCATCGGCGATTTTGGCATTTCCAGCATTACCGACGATCTGGAAAAACTGCACAAAACCCAAACCGCCTCCCGTACCACCGGCTATGCCGCGCCGGAAGTTTTTTCCGGCATCATCAGTTACAAAATGGATTACTACGCTCTGGGTATTACCCTCTGGGAACTCCTCACCGGCAAAGACCCCTTCGCTCTGGAAAATGGCAAACACCGCAACGACCAGCACCTGATTCGGGACACTATCGAAGGCCGTATCGCCGACGGTATTTTAAGCCGCGAGCCGCGGTTAAGCAAACCCATGCAGCGCCTTATCCGGGGGCTTCTGGTCATCGACCACGAACACCGCTGGGGGCATGACGAGGTTTCCCGCCATCTTGCCGGGGAAGAAGTGCCGGTTTATCAAAAAGAAAAGGAACGCTGGGAGTTTAAGATAGGGGAAAAAAGCTGTTCAACGCTGGAAGAACTGGGAAGCGCCCTGACTGACAACCCCGAAGCCGCCCGGCGGTATGTGTACAAAGATTTGCTGGCGGGGTTTCTGGAGGAAAACAACCCCGATGATGCCAAAAAAATCAGGGAAATCGCCGAGGAAAGTTCCGCGAAAAACGATGACGACAACGGCATTCTGAAAGTCGCGTACCTGTTGAATCCGCGAATGCCCTTCAAGATCGGCGACTATTTGACATCAAATGTCGACGACATAATTTTCCTGCTGGAAAACGCTCCGGAAACCATGCTGCCGCTTTTGAGGGACTCCAAATCAAAACTGTTCACCTACCTTGAAATTTTGGGGTATGCGGAACAGGCGGAAGAAATTCGCAAACTACCGGGAGACTGTCCGGACATTGACCTCATCGGCAAGGCGGCGGTGATTTTGCAGAACAAGATCATAAAACCCTTCAAACTTGCCCGTTACAGAGATTTCGAGCTTTCAACCCTTGAACAGATACGGCGCGTTCCAAAGGACATGCAGAACCATATCCTGAACCTGGTATCGGAAAAAAGCTATGAAGGCAACTTCCTGCCCTGGCTGGACCTGTTGACGCCGAATGTTTCAGTCGGTGAAATGGAAACCTGCGGCTGGAAGGAATTCCTCGCGGGCATAGCCGGAGATTAAGAGCAGCCAGATGAATGAACTACCCCGCCCTGAAGGCTAAACTTGACCCGCAATTCAGATTCATCACCCGGTTCAGAGCGGATTCCTCCCTCGGGGCGCTTCGCCTGGGACGGGAAAGGTGGTTGATGCGGGGATACGGGGCGGTTTTCCGCCGCTTATCCGGGTGCGGGGGCGGCAAGTAAGGGGAAAATGGGCGGAAAACCGGGCGGCCCTTCGTTTTTCCTGTTATGGGGTCTGACCCCAGAATTTACAGACCCCGCCGCCCCGCCGTTTTTCTCATTTTCCGGCGGTTCCCCGTCCAGTATCCGCGACCAATACCGGTCACCCCAGATATGCCCGATCCTCCCGGTCTCCCGGTTGTACCGTTCCGCGAATGTCTGTTTCAGCCGCTTCATGATAGCGGGGAGTTGCAGCCCGTCCTGGGGCTTGATATAAAACGTAAGCCAGTCATCCTCAAGACGCAAATGGCGAATCTCGAAGACAAACCGATGTTCCGCCTCATGGAGCACCCGGGTAAAAATCGCCCGGACTTCAGGCCACCGGAACAATGGTTCCCGGTTGTTGATTTGGGTGCGGATTTCGTACCAGACACCCTGTCGGAGTTCTCTTAACTTTCTCATATAAATATATATGGGATTGACTCGCCGTTTTGCTTTAATCAGGCCGGAAAAAACAGAAAAAAAGTGAAAGTAAAGCCTCACGGTGAATCCCCGCTGCCAGCAGAGACAAATTTTTATCATTCGCGGAATTTTTGTGGGTCAAGTTTAGTGGAGGATGCCCTGAGGGAGTCTCAAGCCCTTGTCCTGGACTTTAGGACTGGACTACACGGCGTCGGCGGCAAGGGCGTCCCCGCAGTCCTGTTTGTACAGGAGGCCGAACAGTCCGATGACATCACGACCCTGGTCATAGCCTATGAGGGAAAACACATTGATGGACCCCGGACAAATACCTGATGGCCTACTGGCCTTTGACCGGAAAATAACCTTCCCGCCGTGCCGGATAACCTTGACCGGCTTCTTGAATGGACAGAAACCGCGTTATTTGAGGATGCAGGGGTCCATTTTAATCCCCTGGAGTGGCCGAAGCCTAAAATCACGGACGCCATGGGGAGCGTAACATAGGCGGCCATATACCTGGTAAAAACCATAACGGGCCACACCGCCTACCGGTGGCTGGACGGCAGGAATCAGCTCACCATCTTTAAAACCTCGGAAAAAACTTAAGGCTTTGCGATCTCTGTTGCGGATATATTAGGAACTGTACCTAAATAAAATGCACAGTATTTTATTTTACAGTTGAGGCTGTTCCAAAACCGTGTGCGTTTAGCGCACAGTCAATTAGTTTTGGAACAGGCTCAGTTCATTAGGGGTTTACGGGTTCTTTTTCGGCGGTGAGGTGGATTCCCGTATGATCAGCTTGTGGGGAAGGATCGTGTCCGCCGTATTGACGTTGAGGCCGCTGATACACTTGTGCAGGGTCAGGGCCGTCTGTTCCCCTATTTTATCCAGGGGCTGGCGTATGGTGGTGAGTCGGGGGATAATGTAACTTGATATATCAATGTCGTCAAACCCCACTACAGAAACATCCTCCGGAACCAGGAGCCCTTCGTCCTTTAGAGTCCGCATGGCGCCCAAGGCGAGTTCATCGGTAGCGGCGAAGATGGCGGTAAAATCCCTGCCTCGCAACGACAGTTCCCTCATGCCGTACATACCGAATTCGGCGGTATAATATTGCACAAAGATGATGCGATCCGCCGCCTGCTCTATCCCGGCGGCTTCCATGGCCCGGATAAATCCCTTGGCCCGCTGTGAGCCAAAAGAAAATCCGCTGCCCGTTATCATATTGATCTTCCGGTGCCCCAAATTGATTAGATGGGTCACCCCGTCGTAGGCGGCCTGTTCCTCGTCCACATGGATGGACGCCATCTTGTCCCGGCTAAAAGTCGCCGCCACCACCGGGAGCTTTACGGCGGTAACATAATCGTAGAAGTTCGCCCCCCGTATTTCCTGGAGAAGGATGATCCCGTCCAGCTTTTCGGATTTCAGCCTGGCAAGGAATTCTTCTTCGCTTGAACCGTCAAATTTTACAAAGAAGAACATGGTATGATAACCGAAGGAATCCAAATGCCGCTCTATAATCGAGAAAAGCTGGCGCTGGAACATATTAAAGGTATCGGGAAGCACGATGCCCACTGTAAAACTCCGCCTCAGCACCATGCTTCGGGCCGCCTTGTCCGGCACATACCCGGTTTCTGCGATTACCTTGAGGATCTGTTCCCGTTTTTCGGCGTTTACATATTTCTTGCCATTCACCACCCGTGAAACAGTAGACACCGATGTTCCCACCTGATTCGCAATATCCTTAATGCTGATCATACCATATCCTTTTTTCGTTCTACCAGCTTTAATCAAATAAATGAGGCTGTTCCAAAACCGTGCGTGTAGCGCACGGTCAATTAGTTCTGGAACAGGCTCAAATATTCATTTGAATACAGGCTGCCGAAAAAAATGGGTTTCCTCTCCGCTGCCAGGGCCGTTAATCTCTTTTCGCGTTCTTCCTCATATCTACAATAACCGCGCCAACGATGATGAGACCTTCCGCCACCTTTTGCCAGTAGGCGTTCACCCCCAGGAGGGTAAAGCCGTTCCGCAGAACCGCCAATACCAGGGCGCCTACAAAGGCACCGCCTATGGTGCCTATGCCCCCGGAATGGGAGGTCCCGCCTATGGTGGTGGAGGCGATAGCGGTCAGTTCGTAACCATCCGCCGCGCCGGGATGCACACTGCCCACCCGCCCGGCGAAAACCAGGGCGGCCAGTCCGGCGAGAAGCCCGCAGTAGGTGTAAATGAGAATCAGATTTTTGGATACCTTTACTCCCGATACTTCCGCAGCAACGATGTTTCCGCCGATAGCATAGGTGTTCTTGCCAAACCGGGTTTTGTTCAACAGGATCGCGCTGATGATGATCATGATGAAATAGATGATCACCGGGACAGGAATGATATTAAAAATTTTACCCCCCAGAGCCGTAAGGGAAGGGATAAGGTTACTCACCGGCCTGCCGCTGGTGTAAATCAGGGCGAAGCCGCGGGCTATGGTCAACATACCCAACGTGGCGATGAAGGCGGGTATCTTGGTTTTAGCAATGAGGAAACCGTTGATAAAACCGCAGAAAGCGCCGATAGCCAGAGCCGTCACAATGGGAACTATCAGGGGCATCACCGGCATATTGGGAAAATACTTTTCCGTTGCGGTTGTTACCTGTCCCAAGCTGGCAGCCACCACACCGGCAAAGGCCAGCACAGAACCTACCGAAAGATCGATACCCTTGGAGATGATGACGAAGGTCATACCCAGGGCCATGATGCCGAAGATGGAACTCTGGGTTAAAACATTAAAAATATTGGTGGCGCTTAAAAAGGCGGGCTGTACAATACTCAGCAGGATGATCATCAAAAGGAGAACCAGGATGATTCCGTATTTGCGTACTATCTGCCGCAGATTTAAATTTTGCAAGGTCATTTTTTTCCTCCCTGTAGCTTGAGGCAAGCTTCTTTGTATTCTTCAACAGTGTTGGTTGCATAGGCCATTAGTTCTTCCTGGGTCAGGTCTTTAGTGTTTTCCACAATTCCTGTTACCTTTCCCTGGTGCATGATCATGATGCGGTCGCTCATTCCCATGACCTCCGGCAGTTCCGAAGAGATCATCACGATGGATTTTCCCTGCCCGGCCAGGGTGGTGATGAGCCGATGTATCTCCGATTTGGTTCCCACGTCTATGCCCCGGGTCGGTTCATCAAGAAAGAGAATATCAGGCTCGGTCATAAGCCACCGGGCGACCAATACCTTCTGCTGATTACCGCCGCTCAGATTTTCTACCCGTTGAAACAGGCTTGGGGTCTTGACCTGAATTTTTTTGACATATTCATCACAGACCGCGTTCATACGGCTCTCTTTGATGACGCCGATCCTGTTGAGGAACCGGGGAATGGTGGCAATGGCGATATTAAGCTGAACGGTCAGCATGGGGAATATTCCCGACTGCCGGCGATCTTCGGTAAGCCACGCCATGCCGTGACGTATCGCGTCCGCAGGGCTTCTGATCTCCACCTTTTTGCCGTCAACATAAATTTCGCCACCCACACTGGGCCGCATTCCAAAGATGGTTTCCACCACTTCCGTGCGCCCTGCACCCACAAGCCCCGCAATACCGAGTATCTCTCCGCAACGGACAGTAAAACTAACGTCTTTGAAATACCTGCGGTTGGAAAGGTTTTTAACTTCCAGCTTGACCTCTCCTATTTTACAGGGAATCTTGGGAAACAGTTCATTTACGTTCCGGCCTACCATCATGTTGATAAGCTGATCCACTTTTAAATCCTGCGTTTTTTCGGAACCGATATATGCGCCGTCCCGGTATACGGTGATTCGATCCGCAATCGCATAGATCTCGTCCAATTTATGGGAAATAAAGATGATGCTCTTGCCCTGGCTCTTCAGCTTTTTCATGATAGAAAAGAGCTGGTTAATTTCTTTTTCCGTAAGGGCGGAAGTAGGTTCATCCATTATTATCAATTTTGAGTTGTAGGAAACAGCCTTGGCTATTTCCACCATCTGCATCTTCGCCACAGTCAGCGTCGCCATCAATGCGGCGGGATCTTCCTGAAGCTCAATGTCCTTGAGTACCTCTTTGGTCATCTCGTACATCTTTTTATGATCGACTAATCCAAAGCGGTTAAGCGGCTCCCGGCCAAGCCAGATGTTCTCCATAATGGGACGGTACAATACCGGGCTCAACTCCTGATGAATCATGGAAATTCCCAGTTTGAGGGCTTCTGAAGGACTGTACAGAGGACGGACCTGGCCGTCAAAAAAAATTTCCCCGCTAGTGGGACGATAAATACCGGCGATACACTTCATCAGCGTTGACTTGCCGGCGCCGTTTTCTCCCATCAGCGCGTGAATCTCTCCCGGACGCACTTTGAGGTCCACGCCCCGCAATGCCTTGACACCGGGAAAGTTTTTTACGATTTGCTTCATTTCAAGCAGATATTCGTTCACCCGTATCTCTCCTAAAAAAAGGGAAGCCCTGAGGGAACCGGACGGAAATAAAAGCCACGATTTATTCCCGTCAGATTTCCTCCGGCTTCCCAAAAGGTTAATGGTCCTTACTTATATTGGGCCAGGTTGCTCTTGTCAATGAGTACAAAGGGTACCCATTTGATGGAATCCTGGGATTGTCCGGAAAGAGCTTTATGAGCGGCTTCGCCGGCGCCCCGGCCTTGTCCCTTTGCGTCCTGGAGAACCGTGGCGGCAAGGCCGCCGTTTTCGACTGAGGTAATGGCGTCAGGGATAGCGTCAACGCCCATGACGATCACATCGGTACGTCCGGCGGCGCGGAGGGCTTCCACAGCGCCTAACGCCATTTCGTCATTGTTCCCAAGGATACCCTTGAGGTTGTTCCCGTAAGTGGTGATCCAGTTTTCGGCCAGGCTCATGCCCTGATCCCGCTGCCAATTGCCGGTTTCCTTGGCCAGTACCTTAATATCGGGGAATTTAGCCTTAATAGTGTCCTCGTTTCCCTGGGTCCTAAGGATGGCCCCTTCGTTGTCCAGCTTGCCCATCAGGATACACACCCCGCCCGGGCCGTTCAGGAGCTTGCCCATGGCTTCCATCTGCAAGGTCCCCGCCACAATCTCCTGGGAGCCGACATAATAAACGTTCGGCGGAAGACTGCCTTCTCCAAAGGGATTCCTGTTGACGTACACAAGCGGAATCTTGGCATCCTGAGCCGCTTTGGTAATGGGCGCCATGGCGCTGGTATTGACCGGGACCACTACCAGGGCCTTGACCCCTTTGGAGATGAGATTGTTCACCTGATCCTGCTGTTTAACCACATCTTCCTGGGCATCCTGGAATTCAAGGGTGTATTCGGGCTTGTCGGCAAAATAACCTTTGAATTCAGTCATGATGTAACCCTGGAAAGTATCGTTGAAGTTGTTACACACATACCCCACCAGAGTCTTGCCGCCCTGCTGACCGCCGCCTGCCTGCTGGCCACCGCCTGCGGCAAAGAGCCCCGCCGTAACCAACAGGATCGCGGCGATTACAAAAACCGTTCTTTTCATAAAAACTCCTCCTCGTAATTTTTAATGCCTTCTGGCATTATTTTGCAAACGTTTTCTAAAATAGTATCACCCGGCTTTCAGGATTTGTCAACAAAAATTTTAAAAATTCTTCAAATATTATAATTCTTTATAATATAATGAATTATAAGAAATTCTTACCCGAAGGGTCCGCCGGAACATCAAAAAAAGATGCCCGGATTAGAAAAAGATTTTATCATGATGGGTATGAAAATTAAGAACGTTTGCACGAAGGCCCGGAATCAGTCGAATGAAGATATTCCCCGCATTCGGACAACGCATATCTTTGGGTCAATACAACTTAATCGTATAGGCCGAATGTCGAGTTTATGTCGGGCGCATCGCAGGCGACCGGGCTATCCGCTTCAATTCCTCAGCCCCTTACAGGGGCTTGCGGGATTTCCGCTTCTATCCCTTGCGCGTTTTGGCTAGTGGTCGTCTCGGTAACAAAACTCGAAGTTCGACCGTATAGTCGTTTCAGGGGATAACCGCAGCTTATCCTACGGTATTCCTGAGTATGCCGCAGCCTTCGATTTCGATTTCACATACATCGCCTGACTTCATACACCGGTGAGGGGTAAACGCGGCTCCTACTCCCGCCGGCGTTCCCGTGGCAATGATAGTTCCGGCATCCAGCGTCATACCGCTTGAAAGCTCTTCTATTATAAAGTCCAGGGAAAAGATCAAATCCGCCGTATTGCCGTTTTGACGTTCCTCTCCGTTTATCCGGGATTTAATATTCAGCCTCAGGGGAATTTCAAATTCATCCATCGTGACAATGTAGGGACCGTAAGCGGTAAAAGTATCCAGGCTTTTGCCGAAATACCATTGCCTATGGCGGGTTTGCAGGTCCCGTCCGCTTATATCATTGAAACAGCAGAGGCCAAAGATGTAGTTCCAGGCGTCTTTCCGCCGTACCCCTCTGGCGTCTTTACCCATGATAAACGCCAGTTCCGCTTCGTAATCCAGCCGTTCATTTATATCAAAGTGATTTTCGATAATACCGCCGGGTCCCAGAGCCCGTACTACCCGTTTTGAAAAATAGACGCTTTCCGCTTTTGTTTCGTCCGCGGTTATGTCAAATTTTCCCGCTTCCTTTATGTGGGAACGGTAGTTGAGCCCCAGGCAGATGATGTCATGACGGGGAACCGGTATAGGAGCTTCCAGGATAACCGAATTCGCCGGAATCCCGTCCCGCCTTTCCGCATTACGCAACGCCTCCATATCCTCATCGTTATGGCGCAGGATAAAATCCTGAATGTCAACGTAATTAAGCTTGAGGCTCTTAAAGGAATGGACGCTCCGCAAATCTCCGGAAAGAATGCCCGCTTCTTCAACAGTATTTTTGATCCATGCGGCGAATTTCATACCCTTAGTATAGGCCGCGTTTTCCTCTTAGCCAAGGCGGAGGGCAGCCCAAAAACCAGGAAGCCCTGCGGATTTTCGATTTTTTTTCCAAATCCCTTGAGCCGTAGGCTCTTGGAAAACCCGGTGGCCGATTTTTTTTTGAAGTGCGAAAATAGCAGGGCATAAAAACGGCATCGTAAACACGGTAAAATAAAGTTGCAAAACACACTCTATCGGAGGTATCGGACCTTCGGTCCGCCGATGCCGTACACACACTATACTCTAGACGAAAGGAATGCGCTACAGGCAATGGAGGGCATGGGGCTGCCCAAATGCTATAGGCCATGATATTTGGCAAGCATCCAAGCAGCATCTATCGCGAGTTAAACCGAAACAGTACCGGCGGCGTTTATACCGGCAACGAGGCTCAACAAGTGAGCGATCAAAGGCGCCTGGACAGTCAAAGACCACCGGCATAGCCGGTGGCTTGAGGAAGCCCCCTTAAAGGGGGCAATCCACTTACAAATATTTTTCTTTCTCCCGAATGCTTTGATTGATACTCTACCCTACTCTTATTCCCTTAATTCTTCACCACAATATTTTCATTATTTGTTAATCTGACAAATACAATTCCAGTTTTTCACACGCCTTCGGCGCCGATTTATTGGA
>JAITBO010000009.1 GCA_031283505.1 Treponema sp.
GTCATCACCCAATCTCTAAAGGACTATACCGAAGGATTTGGTCACATAGGAGAAACGGGTTCCGTGAACTTTAGGCTTGAGTACGTGCCCTTCAACCTAACCGGAGAGGAGGAGAACCCGGAGAAGAACCCTTGGACCGAATACGACCTGGAATCGGTGTTTGACCTGAGGGGGAACAATGTGCCGGTGTGGATAATCCGCAACAGGATAAACGACAAGGCCCAGGACGATAACACGGACTTTACGGCCTTCCACAACATAGGGAACCCCGGAACAGGGCCGTCCGGAGGAGAGAAGCCCAACGGGAACGGGGCGGTACGCTACAGGATAGCCCCCAATATTTCTGCCGAAGAGAACGGGTTAAAAATAGAGAACGGAAAGTTCCTGGGGCCGGTGGATTCAGAGACGCCGGATATCAGCTTTACCACCAGCGGGTATAAGGATACGGCAGAAGTGTACTATGCGGTAGTCCTCCATACGGACCAGTCTGTTCCGCCCGACTATTCGGACTATACTCTGCTGGGTGATCCGGTAGAAGCCAATGAGTGGCAAATACCGATAAACCTGGGTGATGACCAAGTAGGCAAAGATTACGACGTGTATGTGATCATCTACAAGGACGGGGAGGTGAGCGCCCCGGTAGTTATCAATACGTTACGAGGCGGGGTAGAAGGAGACTGGATATGGGGGGACGAGCCGTGCAAGAGTTATTACATAGCGTCCGCCGGGAACAACGGGAACGACAATAACGCCGGTACAAAAGTTGCGCCTCTTGCGACGGTACAGAAGGCGCTGGAAAAACTGGCGGCCGACTATACCTCACCTAAATGGCCGAACAAGGCAGGAAGCGATGAGGTAAGCGGCGGGATCATCATTCTGGACACGGTGAAGGTGTCAAATGAGATTCCTATAGACGGCAGTGTAGGGTATCCGTCCATAATTCTGAGCGATGACTCCGTGATGTCCGGCGGGAGGTTACAGGCCCAGTCAGGGATAGGGAAGAAAAACCTGTTAAAGTTAACTAATAATGCCAGGGTAACCCTGGAGGGGGGCCTGATCCTGGAGGGGCTTGGTCAGGGTGCTGCGGTTAAAATCAGGGGAGTATACGTGGATAGTAGTACCTTTACTATGAACGGCGGGAAAATATCCGGCAATACCACCTCCTCCAACGATAAGGGTGGCGGGGTATACGTGGGTACCGACAGCATATTTACCATAGAATGGCGGGGAAATATCCGACAATTTCGCCGACTACGGCGGCGGGGTATACGTCGCAGGCGGTACGTTTACCATGAGCGGCGGGGAAATATACGGCAATTCCGCCACCAGCGGCGGCGGCGGGGTATACCTCTACACCGAATATTTCATCCTCACAAAGACCGGCGGTACCATTTACGGGTATGACAACACCGACCTGGACAACAGCAATGTGTTAAAGATAGCAGAGAGCATCCTGGACGATCAAAATGGCAGCGCGGTCTATCATAATGCCACTTTCCACAAAGAAACCACCCTAGGAGAAAACGAAGATCTGTTCTACAACTCTCCCGCTATCGGCCAACATTCCGGCTGGTAATTTTCAGGTAAGGACGGACGGAACGTCCGGCGGGCATTCTGTCCGCCCCAGGCCGCCGTCCCCAAACACGGGGGCGGCGGCTTTTTTAACAACTAAACGCGCAAGGGATAGAGTGGAAATCTTTTTTTGCCTGCCCCCGGCAGGCAAAAAAAATTGGAACGATAGCCCGGTCTGGCCGCAAGGCCAGATGCGCCCATCTCCGTATGGAAATGCCGTTAAATCACCTTCCTTACAGCACAAGCCCGGAGGGATTGATGCGCCCAAAATAAACCCGACATTCAGCCTATTTATGAAATTCGCCCCCCGCCCAAACGATTCCCGGCAGGGGCCTAAAAGCCTTAAAAGCCAGGTATTTGAAAGGGTGGATGTCCAGAGCGTTGGGGAACCAGCCATCCAATTCACCCATATCCACAATATTCAGGGCGGAACTAAAGGAAATGGGCAGGACCGTCCCCCGGTCCAGGAGCAGCTTCTCCGCTTCCGCCAGGGTTTTCCAGCGCTGTTCCCCATCCTCGGTCATGGACCGGTCTATAAGTGCCTCGTAATCCGCATCGTCAAACCGGGCGTCGTTCAAATTGGAATCTCGCCGCCACATCTGGAGGAAGGTGTAGGGGTCAGCAAAGTCCCCTATCCAGGTGGAAAATCCGACATCGTAATCGTTCTGTTTCAGGGTCTGAAAGTATTGGTCGTAGGGAACAACCTCGATTTTTACGGTCAGCCCCAGTTCCTGCATCCAGGCGGCGGCCATAAGGCCCCCAATCCGGGCCGCTTCCGGGGAGGGGGTCAGACGTATCACTAGTTCCGGGAGGCCCTTCCCTGCGGGGTATCCCGCTTCGGCCAGGAGTTGTTTTGCGTCTTCCACATCCGGCTTCTCAAGCCCCTCGACTTCCGGATACCCCGGCAACCGGTAGATCAGCGTCCTGGCCGGCAGGGGGAGGCCTTCCCGAAGCTGCTCCCAGGGCAGGGAAATGGACAGGGCCCTGCGTACCCGGTGATCATTCCAGGGGACTTTGGCGGATCTGATAAAGTAGTAATGGGTGGCAAACAGGGCGTTCACCATGATGCCGCTCCGGTCCGTCAGCATTTCAAAATTTATATCCCCGGAGACCCACCGGGCTTCCCCGGAATTCCAGTAAGAAGTACATTCATCCCGATCCTGGGTGTACCGGAAGGTGAGTTTGTTCAGGACCACCCGGGATGCGTCCCAATAGTGGGGGTTTTTTTCCATCAAGAGGGTGCCTTCTTCCTGTCCGGTGATGTAAAAGGGCCCGTTGGACACCGGAGACGCGGCGGACCAGTCCTCCTTGTCGAGCATGGAAGGATGGATGGGACTGAAGGAATGATGGCAGAGCATGGCCGGGAAGAAGGACGCCGGGGAGTTGAGGCGCACTGTCAAGGTCCGGCTGTCCGGCGTCTCTATGCCCACCTTATTGGCATCCGCAAGAACCCCGGTACGGTAATCCCTGGCCCCTACGATGATGTCGAAAAGGGAGGAATAAGGGGATTCCCGCCGGGGAGACAACAGGGAAAGCCATGCGGCGCGGAAATCATCGGAACGAACGGCGTCCCCGTTCCAGTATTTGGCCCCTTCCCGCAGGGTAAAGGTCCATGTCTTTTTATCGTCCGAAAGTTCCCATTTTTCAGCCATCCCGGGAATGGGTTCCATGGTAAACGGATGATAGGAAAAAAGGCCTTCGTATAAGGCGGTAAAAACCTGGGCTTCGCTGGCAAGGTAGGATTTCCGAAAGTCCAGTTCCGCTTCGCCGCTGAAAAAAACCACCGTGAGTTCGTCCCGGTTCACTATGCCCGGCCTGGGTTCCGCAGTGAGGGGTCCTTCGCCTTCAGGCGGATCATCCGGCGAATGTTTATCAGTTTGAACTTCCTGTCCATTGCCGGTCCCGGAGGATGCCGCCGGAGACGGCCACCCCGTACAAGAGATAAACCCGGCTATAATTATGCTTACAATAATGATAATTCCAAAAGCCCTTTTCATGGATTCCCCTAAGTCTCGGAAGTGATTCCAAGGCGCTTAAACTGTTCTTCCTCTTCCTTTTGGGCGCTGTAGTCGTATCGTTTGTGGTTTGCATTTATGATGGCGTTTTTCATGGAACTTAATTCCGGCTTGATTCCTTTAACTTTATCCCGGTCTTCCTTGTCTACCGCAACTTTAAAGAAGTCGTCCAGGGCGGACAGGATCTTATGCAGGGATTGAATGTCCCGGATATTTCTTTCCAGAATACCGAGCAGTTGAGCTTCTTCCATACTTTCAAGTTTGGCTAAAACGGCTCCCCGGCCACTGATGTTTTGAAGGGTACGAATTTTATGATCTACATTGGTTCTAAGATTATTGAAATTCACTTTTTCCTTGACTTTTACGCCTTTGACAGCATCCATATATTCAACCTCGTAAATGACAGGCTCAGGTTCCTTATTTATAATCTGCTGTATCAGTTTTTTGATTTCCCCCCAAAAACTTTTCCGCCGGTTTTCCAGGATTTCGGCGTTCTCGATTATCTTGGGGGCTATTTCGGCAAGGATTGAACCTGCACCTCCTATGGCAAAGAGCCCTTCTATCAGGATAGCCTTAAAAGAAACCTGGGGTTTCGTGATTTTTACCTTGGTATCGGGAACCTCAAGTTTTTTCAGAACCTGTTCCTGGAGCTTTTCGCTGTCTTTGGAGTAATCTTCCCGTATGACTTCCTCTACAAGGTCGGGGTAGAAGGGCCTGCCGGGCATAGCGCCGCTGAATTTTTTTTTGATCTGGGTAATTTGGGCGGCGTCCGCCGGTTGCATACCGCTGGTTACTTTTTCCCTAAGCTCCATCTTGTAGGCTTCCCGGTTATAATCGGCGGTTTCTTTTAAATAACCCAGGATACTCCCCGTGGTCCGGTACAAAGAGTTTAAAGCTTCGTTGATTATGTTGATGGACAGGGGATCCGCTCCCTGTTTCGCCTGGGTAATCATCTCGATCACGGCTTTGGTATTCGCGCTGGTATTGCTGTCTATTACGAAATGAGCCCAGTCTATGTATTTGATCAGCCCAAGGATTCGTTTAATCTTCTCGATGGTAAAGGATTCGAGGCTGATTTGATAGAAATTCACCAAAAAATCAAGCTGATTATCATATTGGGCAAGGCGTATACTAAGCCGGGCCACCTTTTCCGTTTCCGGAAAAGAGCTTGTTTCGGGGATTTCGATATCCGCAACCTTAACATCCTGTTTGTAGGGATCTTCGTCAATAATCTTCCTCTTGAGGAATAATGAATAAATAGAATAAAAAGCTGTTTGAAAAGTACGAAATTCCTCTTTTAACTTAGGCAGTTCGGACTTTTCCAGCCATTGCTGCCGTTCCTGAAGGGCTTCGGTAACCTTTTGATGATATTCAACCAATTCCGCCATTAAATTGAGTATGCAACAAAAAATGAAATAAGGCAACATTAAAGCCCAGGGCAACGTCATTTAACTTAGCCGAACAGTGCGCGGTAAAGGAAATCGTCGCTGAAGGCCGCCCGGAACATTTTTCTCCGGACGCTGAATCGTTTTTCAGCCACGGCGGTCTTTTGCAGGAGGTGCAGTGCCGCTTTTCTCATCACATTTAGATTTTCCGCCGCATGGTTCGTCCTCGCCCGGCACCC
>JAITBO010000073.1 GCA_031283505.1 Treponema sp.
GCTTCGTTGCCTATCATCATGGGCACGGTGAGGGGAAGCATACGCTTGGGTCCCGACTCAAAGAGTTTCCTAAAGGATTCGGAAACCACTTCAAAGCCCCCTATGCCGTTCCCCAGGACCACGCCGGTCATTTCACTCACGCTTCTGATCCTCAGTTTTATCCCCGGAGCAGAATCCCCTTCTTCGGTCTCAACGGCAGCCAGGAGGCCCGCCTGGTCCAGGGCCTGACGCGCCGCCGCCACGGCAAGCTGGGTAAACCGGCACATCTTCCGGGCATCCCGCTTATCCATCCAGTCGGAGGGGTTGAAATTTTTAACCTCCCCGGCTATTTGCGAGTCAAACCCTGCGGGATCAAACTGGGTGATCCGCGCTATCCCGCTCTTTCCGGCAACGAGGGCTTCCCTGAATTCCGCCGTTGAATTTCCTATGGGACATAAGACCCCCATGCCGGTCACGACTATCTTTTTCTTCATACAATCTCTCCGTCCAATCATTCCGCAGGTCCTTACATGAACATTCCGCCGTCCACGCTCAGGACCTGGCCGGTGATGTAGGACGCAGCGTCGGAAGCCAGAAAAAGAGCCGCCTCCGCCACATCCTCCGGCGTTCCCGCCCGCTTTAGGGGAATGACGGCCATCATCTTTTCCCTGGCCTCTTCGCCCATGGCGCCCGTCATGTCCGAAGTGATAAAACCCGGAGCTATGGCGTTGACCCGTACCCCCCGTCCGGCGGTTTCTCTGGCCAGGCTTTTGGTCAACCCTATGAGCCCCGCCTTGCTTGCAGCGTAGTTCGCCTGTCCGCCGTTTCCGTGGACCCCGGCAACACTGGACATATTGATGACAACCCCCCGCCGCTTGAGTATCATGTCCCGCCCCACCACAGTACGGGCCGTCACGAATGCGGCGGTCAGGTTCACGTCCAGAACCTTTTGAAAATCCTCCAGAACCATCCTGAAAGAAAGGTTATCCCTGGTAATCCCCGCGTTATTCACCAGGATGTCAAACCCCCCCGCCTCTTTGACCGCTCCGCTTATGATCCCCTCCAGGGCGGCCAAATTGCCCAGGTCTGCGGAAATCCAGTGGAATTTACCCTCCGCCCATCCCGGCCTTTCGGCCAAATCCTCAGGCTCCCTGGTTCCCAGTCCCCAGACCACCGCCCCTTCGGCGACAAACCGCTCCGTTATGGCCCTCCCTATTCCCCGGGAAGCCCCGGTAACCAGCGCCTTTTTACCTGCTAACTTCATACGATCCTCCTGATATATAAGAGGGGAGGGTCCCCCCCTACGTCCGGGCCAAGGTCCCGGCCTACCCCCCCGCCTAAGGGGTTTCACCCCTTAAAAACCCCGTTACCAGGGTTTCGACTTCTTCCCGCGTCCCTGCGGCGTAACAGGGAATGCCGCTCCCGGCGTCCCGCCAGAAGCCCTGGAGCGCCTTTCCGGGGCCGGTTTCCAGGACCGCCTCAAGGCCCCCGTGGGCCGCGACAGCCGCCTCTTCGGCGGTCCAGCGGACCGGCTCGGTGATCTGACGCAGGGCCAGGGCCTTGGCTTCCGCCCCGGAACCCACCAGGCCGCCGGAAACATTGGAATAACAGGGAATCGCCGGGTCCCTAAAGACCACCGCCTCCAAGACCGGGGCAAAGGCCGCCGCCGCTCCGGCCATAAGGGGAGAGTGGAAGGGCCCCGCCACCGCCAGAGGAAGGACGCGCCGGGCGCCGGCTTTCTTGAATCTGCGGGCGGCTTCTTCCAGGGCCGCCGCTGAACCGGCGACTACCGTCTGTTTGGGGGAATTGAAGTTGGCCCCGTAAAGCCCCTCTATCTTCCATTCGGCGATCAGGGCCTCCACATGATCCGGGGCCAGGCCTATGACCGCCGCCATGCCGGGCGCTTTGGCATCCTCCCCCTGTCTTGCGGCTTCCGCCGTGATGCGATCCGCCGTGTCCTGCATGGCCCGGCCCCTCGCCTTCACCAGGTAGAAGCAGTCTTCCGCGGTGATGACCCCGGCGCAGACCAGGACGGCGTACTCTCCCAGGCTAAAGCCCGCGCAGAGCCGGGGAACTATACCCTGTTCCCCAAGCCGGGCCGCGGCGGCCAGATTCGCCAGGGTGATGGCGGGCTGGGAAATGTCGCTCCTCTTGAGGGTTTCCCCATCGGAATCCCGAATAAGGGCCTCCATATCCCGGCCCATGACCTCCGAGGCAAGGACAAAGAGGTTTTTCACCTCCCGGCAGTCCAGGAGATCCAGACCCATTCCGGGATACTGGGCGCCCTGGCCGGGAAAAAGAAACGCCGTGTTAATGCCGCGATCTACCATACGATTAAGCCTCCTCCATAGGTTAAACCGGCTCCGAATCCTATTGTCAGGATCAGGTCTCCACGGGCGATCCCGCCGCTTCTGTTGAGTTCGTCCAGAGCTATGGGGATGGAAGCGGCGGAAGTATTGGCGTACTCTTCAATGTTCATGAAGAATTTTTCCTCCGGTATACCCAGCCGCTTTGCCGCAGCCTGGATGATCCGGGCGTTCGCCTGATGGGGCACGATCCGGTCTATGTCGTCTATTGTAATGTTTTCTTCCGATAAAAGCTGTTCTATGGTCCCGGTTACGTTTTTTACGGCGAAGTTGTACACTGCCCGGCCGTTCATCTCTATATGGGGGGGCACATCCACGATGTCCCCGGTGCGGTAGGCGTTTCGAGACCCGCCTTTGCGGACGATGAGACATTCCGCCCCGGCGCCGTCGGACCTCAGGATGGTCCTGAGGAGGCCCCGCTTTTCCGGCCCTTCCCTGGGAGCCCCGGTCTTTTCGACGAGGACCGCCCCGGCGCCGTCCCCAAAGAGGACGCAGAGCGACCGGTCGTTCCAGTCCACGAACCGGGACAGTATGTCCGCCCCGATGACCAAGGCCCGCTTCCGTCCGCCGTGAAGCTCCAGAAGTCCTGCGGCGGTTTCGAGGCTATAGACAAAGCCGCTGCACCCCGCGCTAAGGTCCATGGCCCCCGCCCGGGAAGCCCCCAGCTTGTCCTGGACTATGCAGGCGGCGGAGGGGCACACATGGTAATCCGGGGTGGAAGTCCCCAGAACGATGAAGTCCAAGGTCTCCGCCAGGTCTTTTACCGAAGTTTCCGGGACGCGGCCTGTCTCGACCGCCTGAACCAGGGCGTTCCTGGCCGCTTCCAGGGCCAGATCGCTTACCGCAACCCCCTCCTCGGCGATATGCCGCGCCCCTATCCCCGTGTGGGAACGTATCCATTCGTCGTTGGTATCCAGCCTTTCAGCCAAATCGTGGTTGGTCACCCTTTGGGGAGGCGTCGCCCTGCCGGTGGCGATAATCTCTATAGCCATAGTCTGCCTTTATAATGACAAATTCTTTTAATTTGTCATTATAAATATACTGCAACACGGAAGATTGTCAAGCGGGATCAGGGTATAATCGAGTAGGAGGCTACCCATTATTTGGGTAGCCGTCCTCTCACACCACCGTGCGTACCGTTCGGTACACGGCGGTTCAATGGGCGGGAATAGGTGTCCGTAATTTCAGGAGCCGTCCTATTCTTTCATGGAGTATCTCAAACTTTTCCA
>JAITBO010000074.1 GCA_031283505.1 Treponema sp.
TGGAAAAGTTTGAGATACTCCATGAAAGAATAGGACGGCTCCTGAAATTACGGACACCTATTCCCGCCCATTGAACCGCCGTGTACCGAACGGTACGCACGGTGGTGTGAGAGGACGGCCACTCAAATAATGGGTGGCCTCCTACTCGATTAATCTAAACCTCCGTGTTCTTCCGGGTATCTCCGTGGTTAAAATTTCTATGCGTTTATCCTGTCTCATCAGGAGCCACGATACAGGGTCTTTAATTTTCTCCCCTGTTGCGCCGATAAAATAACAGGCGTCTATGAAGCAAATCTTCAAAAATATCATTTTATATATCACTCTCTTTCTAATTCCGGGCGGCGTCTTTGCCTATGGCGAAAAAAACCTGATCCTGGGGGGCGTGGCAGGCTGGGAAGCGGCGGAGAAGCGGGAAGGCATTGCCGAAGTTGGATCTGTGCGGCCCAATCCCGTGCTGGTACTGTCTTCGGCCAGAGATGACGCCGCCGGTCTGGATATGGCGCTTTCCTTTGATGAAGGCCGGCCCGATTTGTTTACGGATCGGACCGGGCACTATCGGACGGCCGTATCAGCGGCAGCGGCTTCGACAGATATGCGTTGGGCCAGAGCCGGGATGGGGGCGGTTCACTTTTTTGGCAGCGCCATGCCGGTTGTTCAGGCGGGCTTGCGGGATCCGGAACCGCTGGTTATTACCCCTCATTCACGGGAGGCGATCCTGGCGCCGGAATCACGGATTCGGGACTTTACCTTGGAATTTTGGCTTTATCCTATGAATATGGAAAATGGGGAACAGATACTAACCTGGACTTCCACCCGGCTGACTCGCCGGGGAGAACCGATATACCAGCGTATACAGTGCATGGCGATGAAGAACAGGTTGCAATGGACCTTTCTGGACTTTTTTACCGCCCCGGACGAAAGCCGCCAACTGACGTTTTCTCCCAAAGGATCTTCGCCGGTAGCGCCCCAGACCTGGAGCCATCATCTTATCAGATTTGACGCCGGTACGGGGCTTCTGGAGTACCTGGTTGACGGTATTCCCGAAGACATCCTCTACGTGACCTCTACAGGCCATGAGGGAGGCGAGGTCTACACCCCCCGCATAGGGGAGGAAGGCCGGCTGGTCCTGGGCGGACGGTTTTCCGGGCTTATGGACGAATTCAGGCTCTACGGCGCATTTGTGGATCAGCCCTTGCTCAAGAAGTATTCAGGCCGGGAAGGGCGCATGGAAACCCGTATTCTGGACTTGGGAGAGGGAGACAGCAGGATCCTCAGGGTGGACGCCTTTGGGGGCAGGACCTCCTATGCCGGGAGAATACGGGAACCGGCTGTTTCGGGAACCTCCGGCGGCGCACTGGTCTCGGCTCGGGGAGGGGCTGCAATTTTGGCAACCCCCGCCAATGAGTACAGCGGTAGCGGCTCTTTCAATTTTGCCGATGATTCGGCGATCCGGTTCTTCATCAGGACCGGGGACGCCCCTTACCTTGGCAGCGCGGCCTGGCGTTCCTTTGAGCCGGGGACGGAACTGGACATTGGCTTAAAGGGGAACGGCTTGCGGGGCCGGTTTATCCAACTGGCGGCGGAATTCTACCCTTCCGGAGATGGGGAGACCACGCCGTACCTGGAGGAACTGCGGATCACCTACGCCGCCGACGAGCCGCCCCGTCCCCCCGCCCTGGTGACCGCTGTTGCCCGGGACGGAGCAGTAGACCTCTCCTGGCGTCCCAGCCCTGACCGGGATGTAGAAGGTTACTTGGTGTATTATGGGACAAACCAGGGGGAATACTTCGGCGAAGGCGCCGCGCCGGGTTCGTCCCCGGTCAATGTGGGCAAACGTACTTCGATTCATATAGATGGCCTCAGGAACGGAGTCCTCTATTACTTTGCGGTATCCGCCTATGACCGTGTAAACGCTTCCCACGCCGGCGGATTTTCCCGAGAAGCAACCGCCCGCCCGCAGAGATCGCCGGATGATTAACCGGAACGGCGTTTTTTTACCGGCAGACGAGCTCGATTCGTGGTTCTTCATTCATCCTCCTGCTTCATGCTTCTATATCGAGGCTCGTACCCGGCGCATTCCCGTTTGCGTTCTGCCGATATGTTGATTTAGACTTAAAAATATGAGAGTATACTCCGGTGACAGGTTTCTATGAGTGATGAATTAAGCCGCCGGGTGAGGGATTACATAAAAGATATTCCCAGTCTTCCTACGTCAGTGTTCAAGGTGCTTGAAATCTGCGACAATGTGCAGACCAGTCCGGCGGATTTGAACCATGTCATATCTTTAGACCCCGTACTAGTGGGCCGCGTCCTAAAGTTGCTGAATTCAGCCTATTACGGGCTGAACCATCAAGTCACCAGCCTTGTCCGGGCCATCATCATGTTGGGAATCAATACGGTGAAAAACCTCGCCCTGTCCACCGCTATCATTGGGAATCTTCCCGCCGGGAAAGAATCTGACGGACTTGACATGGAGGGGTTCTGGCGGCATTCCCTGTGCGTTGGGGTGGCCGCTAAGTTGCTGGCGGAAAAGCGGGGGATCGATTTTAAACAACGGGAAGAGTATTTCACCGCCGGCCTCCTCCACGATATAGGGAAGATACCGTTAAACGCGGTTTTAAAGCAGGAATATATGAACGCCGTGAATATGGCCGATGTGGAGCGGATAAGCCTTGTCCGGGCCGAAGTTCGGAGCTTAGGGATCGATCACTGCGCGGCGGGCGCGATGATCGCGGATAGTTGGAGGCTTCAGGGCGCGGTGGGTGACACCATAACAATGCATCACAGTTACGCTGAATACGATGGTCCCTGCAAAGACATTTTGTTTAGTGTGGCTGCGGCGAACCGTTTTGCCATTGCTGCCGAGATAGGTTTTGCCGGGGATATGTATGTGGAAAAGCCAGATCCCATGATATGGGAATATCTTGGCCTCTCCCATGACATTTTGGATGAAATTGAACCGGCGGTCAACAGGGAAATCGAAAAAGCCAAGGTATTTTTAATGCTGCAATAAGGAACAGAAATGTTGTCACTGAAAATTTGGGGTGACAGGGGAACTATCCCCTGCCCCGGCGCCGACACTGTTATATACGGAGGAAATACTACCTGTCTTGAAATCCGCGCTGATGAACGGCTCGTCATCGTAGATATGGGGACAGGCATACGGCCCCTGGGTGAATGGCTCATGGATCACGATTTGCGGGAGAAAGGGAACATTGACGCGGACATTTTCATTACCCATACTCACTGGGATCACATCATGGGTTTTCCTGTCTTTACTCCCGCATTTATCCCGTCCTGTACCCTGCGCATCCGCAGTCCCGTGTCCTCCGGGGACGAAACCCTCAAGTCCATCCTGGGTGAACAGCTTTCCTACCGTTATTGGCCGGTAAGACTCAGAGAGCTTGCCGCCCAGATCGAATACGATCAGATAAAAGAAACAACCATGGATTTGGGAAAAGGGCTCAGGGTGACTACCAAATACCTTAACCATCCGATCCTTTGCTTGGGCTACCGTTTTGACTACCAGGGAAAATCCATCGTTACCGCTTATGACACGGAACCCTTTAGAAACGTATTTCCCACGGACCCTTCGGAAAGCGGCTACGATAAAGTCGTCGCACTGGAAGGGGAAGCCGCCGCCCGGGAAGAAAATGAAAAGCTCCTCTGTTTTTACCGGGATGCGGACATCCTTATCCACGACAGCCAGTACACCGATGAGGAATTTTACCCCGCTAAATTTGGCTGGGGTCATTCTACTTACGAACAGGCCATAAGCGCCGCCTGCGGCGCGGCGGTCAAAAGGCTGCTCTTTTTCCACCATGATCCCAAGCGTACCGACGCCCAACTCGCCGAACTGGAAGAGCGCTATCGCCGCGAAAACGAAGGCGCCGGACCTGAGTTCATAACGGCCCGGGAAGGGCTGACGCTGGAAGTTTAAGACCCTATTCCGCCAGAAATAACCCGGACTCCCCGGCGCCCGCTTCTCCCGGAAGGGTCCGCAGGACGAACGTGTTCGGCTTGGACGCTATGCTACCGGGCTCATCGGGATTTCCATAATACGAGATACTGCCGGCGGGAACTATTTCCGCCAGTACATCGGCGGCGGTATTTATGGCTATACGGTTTTGCTCTTCCCTGGTAAAGGCCCGGCAGGTCGGACAGGAACACCAGGTAAGTTCTTTTTTCCGGTCCGGCCAGAGGTGAAAAACCGAAACTTCCGGGTTTTCCCGAAAACGCCGCTCCGCTTCCCGTTTTATGATGGCGATGGTGTCGGGATTGGTGGAACAGAAATTATACTTTTTAACCCGCCGACCTTCTTCCATGCGGAATACTTCCCGGTGGAAAGAAAAAATTTTCCGGGGGACAAGGAGGGAAAGTTCCCAGCCGCCGGCCTCAATTGCCAGGGCATGATCTTTCACTATGCGGAGGAGTTTTTCCCGGCTCCGGCACACGACCCCGGCGATCCCGCTTAAAAGAGGGACCTTGTCTTTCAGGGGCAGGACCACGGCATCTATGCGATTGCGGACAGCCCAGAGTACCGCCTGTTCCCGGTATTTGAGCGGGGTTTCCCCGGTTATCACCAGCCGCCGTTTCCTGGAGAGGTCCGTCTCCGATGGCTGGTGAACGGCAGGGTATTCCAGGAGATACGCGCCGTCTCTTGGGGCCGGGGAAGGCGGCAGTTTTTCCAGACCGGGCCGGGGCCAGCGGACGCCCAGGGCATCCAGAAAGCTGTAGACTCCGTTGCACAGTCCCCGTCCCGAAGCGCCGTATATTTCCAGGCGGTCCATGCCCAAACGCCAGGAAAAACCGTTCCTGAAATCCCGGCCCGGTTCGGCGTTAAGCAGGATGATGGGGATCGGCTCGTCCGGAACATCCCGGAGGGCGTCTGCCAGGGTCGCCGCCCTGGACGGGAGTCCCGCCTGTTCCCGGAGCAGGCCGATGATACGGGCCATATCCGCCCCGGCTTTCCGGGCTGCCGCTGGTTCAGGGGGAACCAGGACAACCCAATCTCTGGAAACATCAAAATTGATCATAACGGAAGTATACCGTATTTTCAGGGGAGATTTAAGCGGGAATCGTCTCGGACTCCTCGAATTTTGTAAATGTCCCCGGCAAAGCCCGAAACTGAACCCACAGAATCAACAACCCCGCCCTTTAGACTAAACTTGACCCACAGAGTCACACGAGGAACTCCCGGTAGGCCGGCAGAATATATAACTTCATCAGCCCTATCCATATTGTTTTGACTCCGGGAGGTCCGTCACTAGGCGCACGTTTC
>JAITBO010000087.1 GCA_031283505.1 Treponema sp.
CCGTCTTTTTAATAGAGTATAATCGTGAGCCGTGAGCCGTGAGCCGTGAGCCGTGAGCCGTGAGCCGTGAGCCGTGAGCCGTGAGCCGTGAGCCGTGAGCCGTGAGCCGTGAGCCGTGAGCCGTGAGCCGTGAGCCGTGAGCCGGCAATTCCGCAAAGCGGAATTGCCTGGGAGTTTGCTCCGCAAACTCCACGGGAAGTACGGGGTTATTTAGCCGGGGGCTGATGAAGGCTGCGCCTTCGCCGGTGAGTGTCCGGCTGCCGTTAAACTCCATAAACGCCTGCTTTTGGGCTGTCGTTGTCGAAAGCATGGAAATATTGTAGTTTTTATAGAAAATTTGTGCAAGATCCCTTTCCCGAAAGGGCAAACAGGCGAGGCTTTCCCAAAACTTCAGTTTTGGGAAAGCCTCTTTTTTTAAGTTTTTCCGGCAAAGACCTTGTAAATGCCAGGGCTGTGGTATATGGTAAATATACCTGAGATAAATAAACAGGAATATTCAAATTTTAGGATAAAAGAGGAAGTATAATTGTGAAAGAACAGAAAATACAGAAAGTAAAAGGCTGGTGGCTTATACGGCTTGCCCTGACCATCGTCGGCAAAAAGGGACTTGCCGAACTTAGGAAAAAATCGGCGGACGCCAAAAAAGCCCAGGAAGAGGCGCTGAGGGCTTTTCTCACAAACTCAAAAGACACGGTCTACGGAAAAGAACACAGTTTCCAAACCATTCTGGAGGCGGGTACGCCGGAAGAACTGTTTGAATTGTTCCGAAAACACGTTCCCATTAACGATTATGAAATTCTGCGGCCTTACGTGGAGCGGCATAAGAACGGAGAAGCGAACATTCTGTTCCCCGGGAAGCCTAAGATGTATGCCACCACCAGCGGGACCACCAAAGAACCCAAGTGGATTCCCATTACCGAACAGTATTACCAGGAAGTTTACAAGAAATCGAACCAGTTTTGGTTCTACACCATGATCCAGAACAAACCCAAGGTTTTCTACGGAAAAACCCTTTCAATTGTGGGCAAGGCCATAGAAGGGGCCGCCCCGGACGGGACGGTCTTCGGTTCTATTTCCGGCATATCCCAGCGGGACATCCCCGAGTTTATGAAAGTGCTGCATACGGCGCCGGCGGACGTTTTCCACATCGCCGACTACAAAGCCCGGTATTACGCCATTATGCGCATGGGCATAGAGCAGGACGTAACCCTGATCATCACAGCAAACCCGAGTACCCTGGTAGAGATGCAGGTAAATGTCAACGAATTCTTCGATGAATACGTGAACGATATTGAAAACGGGACCTTGAGCAGCCGGTTCCCTATAGCCGATGATATACGCAAGATTCTTGAGAGCCGCCTTAAACCCAATCCCAAACGGGCGGAGGAACTCAGGCAGCTCAAGGTCAGACATGGCACGGTGCTGCCCAAACACTATTGGCCCAATATGCAGATCGTCAACGTCTGGATGTGCGGAAATACCACGGTATATTTGGAAAAGGTGCGGAATTCCTTCCCGGAGAATACGTTCTTCCACGAATTCGGTTATTTCGCCACGGAATGCAAAGCCGGCCTGGTTTTGAAGAGCAATACCCTGGACACCGTTTCTTTAGGGCATAAGATCTATTTTGAGTTTATCCATGAATCGGAACTGGACAGTCCGAATCCCAAGGTCTATCAACTGTGGGAAGTCAAAAAAGGCGAACGCTACTGTCCGGTGGTAACTACTTCCGCAGGGCTCTACCGGTACAATATGACGGATCTGGTGGAAATTACCGGTTATTACAACGAATTCCCCCTCCTCAAATTCATCCAGAAGGTGAATGGGACTATCAGCCTGACGGGGGAGAAACTCAATGAACGGCAGTTCATCGAAGCGATCCGCAATTGCAGTCACGAGTATGGGCTTCCCCTGAACTTTTTTGTCGGTTTTGCCAGTCCCGAACGGTCCAACTATCGTTTCTACTATGAATTTATCGATCAGACCATATCCCAGACTCGCGCCGAGGAACTCACCAAAGCCGTGGATGCCAGGCTCAAGGAATACAATCCCGAATACGCTTCCAAACGGGATTCCAACCGCATCAAGGCGCCGGATACATCCCTTCTGGTCAAGGATTCTTTTGAACAGTTCAAGGCCGCCTGTATCGAAAAAGGCTACCGGGACGGTCAGTTCAAGCTGAATCTGCTGTTACAGGATGCCAAGCGGCAGGAGATGTTTGACGACCAGGTTAAGAAGTGAGTCATTTTTCTTCCCGGATGCTTCCGATTGGGAGTATCCGGGGTGTCATTTTTGACTTTGACGGTACCCTCTACGACATGAAGCGTTTCCCTGTACACCTTATCGCTGCCAAACCTGCCGATCTTTTCCTTGTCGGGGCCGAACGGCGGGCACATAAGAGCTTTGCCGGTTCCGACTACGGTTCGGCGGAAACGTACTACCGGGAATTCTTCGCGGAACTTGCCCGGCTGATCCGCCGTTCCCCCGCTTCCGCCCGATCCTGGTATCAGGAAGAATACATACCCCGGGTAATCCGTGTTCTCGGGGAGTTTTACCGCTGCCGTTCGGGAACGGCGGAACTTTTCGAGGCTCTCCGTACCGGCGGCAATGTAACGGGGCGCCCTGTCCCTTTTGCCGTCTACTCAGACTATCCCCGTACCGCCGAACGCCTCGCCGCCATAGACCTTGACGCCGCCCTGCCCCAAGCGGTTTACGGTACCGATGACTTTGGCGCCCAAAAACCCGCCCCCCGTCCTTTTCTGGAGATTGCCGCCGCCCTGGCCTGCGAGCCTGCCAATGTCCTCGTGGTTGGCGACCGCGACGATACCGACGGAACCGGCGCGGCGGCTGCGGGTATGGGGTATGTCAACATCGCTGGCGATGACGATTGGGCTGGTCTTTGTAAAACCTTGATCGTCTGATTTTTCCGCTCCGGATACGGCGTTTCTATGTTCCCTGTTGTCAGAAGAATCCTTTAAGAAACGTGGACAGCGCCGGAATATAGGTGACGATCAGAACCACGGCAAGCTGTATGATGAGGAAGGGCAGCACATTCCGGGAAGTTTCCACGAAAGATTTCTTGAAACGGTAGCTCGCCAGGAACAGGTTGAGGCCCACCGGGGGCGTCAGAAAGCCGGCTTCCATATTGATGAGGAAGATGATCCCCAGATGCACCGGATCTATGCCATAGACCGTGCCCAGAGGCGAAATCAGGGGCAGAATAATCATGATGGCGGAGAAGATGTCTATGAGGCAGCCGGTTATGAGAAGGGCGAGGTTGAGGAGCAGGAGAAACACCCATTTGGAACTTACCGTGTTCTGCATCCATCCGGCAAAGATCGCCGGGATGCGGCTGTCCAGAATGTAATAGGACAGGGCCTGGGCAAGGGCGAGGATGGAAAGTATGCCCCCCACTATGGGGATAGTCCTGGTAAATACCGTAAAGATATTCTTAAAGGCAATTTCCCGGTGGATAAACACTTCCACGATGAAAACATAGAGTACCGCTACGGCGCTTAACTCAACCAGGGAAAAAGCGCCGGTAAAGTATCCGGCAATGAGAAAAAAGGGCAGGAGGATCTCTAAAAAAGATTTTTTGAGCCCCTGTCCCGCCTTTTTCAGACTGAAAGCCTCGACGGGAATTTTATTCTTTACCGAAATGACAATGCCGAAGATCATGGTCGCAGACACCAGGAGCAGTCCGGGGAGGAAACCGCCGAGAAAGAGGTGTATGGTGTTGGTTCTGGTGGCCGCCCCCACCAGGAGGATGGGCAGGCTGGGTGGAAACAGGAGACCTATGCTGCCCGACGCGGTAAGGAGGCCGATAGCGAATTTTTCCGGGTACGGCGAGAGGACGGTCAGGAGGATTCCCCCCAGCGCGAGGATAGTAACCCCCGACGCTCCGGTAAAGGAGGTGAAAAAAGCGCAAAATATGACAGTAACAATGATCGTACCTCCGGGAATCCAGCCGAAAAAGCTCTTAAAGGTTTCTACAAGCCGCTCCCCCGCCCTGCTTTCGGACAGGATAAAGCCCGTAAGGGTAAAGAGGGGGATCGCGGTGAGGCTGTTCTGGGTCAAGGCGGTGTATATTTGGCTTGCCACGATGTCGATCTCACCCCAACTGCTCTGGAGGAGGATGAGGGAAAATCCCCCGATGATCACAAAAATGGGGGTTCCTATGAGGGCGAGGAGCGCCAGGATGATTACCACCGGCGTCCTGAGCGATTCCGCCAGGCTCCGGAAAGCGTCCGTCAGGTCCCAGGCAAAATCCGGCAGGTCCAGGCCCCACACCAGCTTGAGGACAGCCGGCAGGGAAAAAAAGGTTCCCAGGAGAAGGGCCAAAACCGGCAGGACACGCGCCTTGCCGCTTAGACCGGAACGCCGGGCAAACCGGAAAGCGATGACCCCGTAACCCAGAGGCATCACCAGGGCGAAAACCCGGTCGGGGATGAAGCCGACCATCTGCATGGGATAAAGCCCGACCCGGATGAAGGAGGCGGAACACCAGCCGAAGATCACGGCCAGGAAAGCCGACGCCAGGGAGGAAGCCGCCGTCGTCACCACCTTCAGTTTGTTGTTATTGAAAAACTGAAATAGCCCTATGGAAAGGTGATCCCCGGTCCGGGTGGCTATCATCCCCGAAAGAAGCCCGAGTACCAGAAGCAGATGGGACATGAGGGGCGGCGCCGCAGGAAACCGGGAATTAAAAACGTGCCTGAGGAACGTGTCCGCCAGGGGAATAAGGACAAGGCAGGCAAGGGAAAAATAACAGATTCCTTCCTCTATCCTCCGGAGGATGTTATGCGTGGATCGAGTTTCTTCCTTGTTTTTCGTCGTTTCGTCCATATCAGCGCGCTTCCCGGCGGGGTTTCAACAAGGCGTCAATGCGTTCGTACATTTTCCGGTCGAAGACGCTCCCCACCAGGGAAGGCATGACCCGGTTGATGTCGGCAAACCAGATCTGCTCCTGTTCGGGACTTACTTGGTTAATGACCAGGCCGTAATCCACCATAGTCTGGATGACCTGTCCCTCAAGAGTCTGGACGGAACGGTCCAACTCGGCTTCCATGCGCCTGGTAACCCGCAAGATTTCGTTTTTATACTTGTCGGGGATCATTCGCCGCCAAACCCGCCGGTCCATCATGATGGCGCCCATGAAAGGCGCTACCTGAATTGACGCCATATTCTTCGCAAGGCCGAAAATCTGCAAGCCTCCGGCATTAACCGGGCTTTGATACACCGCATCTATCTGCCCGCCGGAAAGCTGGACCAGAATCTGATTCATGGCCACCGACACCATGTGATAGCCCATGGCCTTGAAAGCGTCCATCAGTTCCGGTTCGGTTTCGCTGGTTCCCAGGCGCTGCCGCTTTAGGTCGGCGGGAACGTAGACAGGACTTTTGGAAAAAAAACGCACCCAGCCGACTTTGGACCAGGCCAGGGTGAAATACCCTTTATCTTCAAACTGTTCTTCCAATTCCGGTTTAAGCTTGTTCAACACCAGGTCCAATTCTTCATTGTTTCTGATGAGGAAGGGGCAGCTCAGGGTCATTACCTCGGGAGAAATCAATTTAAGGCCGAAGGTACTCAGCATGGCGGCGTGAATCTGCCGGCTGTTAAGCTGCCTGAGTATGTCGGCTTCGCCGGCCTTTACGTTATGCCGGACATCAAGTTCTACTTCGCCATTGGTAATCCGGGCCCATTCGGCGGCCATGTCATCTAAAAGTTTCCCCCAGGGGGTGTCCTGTGGCACTTGGGACACGAGCTTTATGACGGTTTTCTTCTGGGCTGAAGCAAAACAGGGGAAAAACAGGCTTAATACAACAAGGCAGGCCATCATAGGAAATATTTTTTTCATCACAAATCTCCTCGACTAAGAATACCGCAAAAATGTTTACACCGCTATAGAAAATCGTCCAAGCCCCATGTCCATGTTTGTAGTGATTCCGTTTGGCCTGTTCAGGTCCTTAATCACCGTCACAAGGATACGGGTTATCGGTGATTCCCGCAAGCTCCACGATCTTCCGGTGGGTCTGTTCCCTGAGCAGCGTCGCCGCTTCCCTCCGGGGCTTGGAAAGGTCCGGCAGAATAGGCTCTCCTATGCGCAGGGTAATAAGAGGATAATTCTTTTTGAAAATTTTGTAGATCCCCCTGGACTCCCGGTAAGAAAAGGCCATGGGAATGACCGGGATATTGTACTGGTAGGCCAGGGTAAACATCCCCTTCTTGAAGGGCCGTATGGGCTGAAAATAGTGCCAGTTGCTGCCTTCGGGGAACGCGTGGAGCCACTTCCTCTTGTTGTGAAGTTCCTCAAAGGCCCGGTTGAAATATCTCATGGTATGAATGTCCCTGGGAATGGGAATGCCCCCCACAAGCCTGATGAGGGTCCGGTCCGATCCCGTAAGGTTTTCCGGCCAGGCGGGAAAATAAGAACGCCGGTACCGTATGGCTTGAAGGATGATGAGAAAATCCCAGCGGTGTACGTGGTTTGCCACCGTGAGGGCGCCGCCGCGCAGGAGCTTGCGGTACTTTTTCAGAATATTCCGGCCTTCGATGCGCAGCCCGAAACGGATGGGGGATATAAAAAAAACGATGACAAAGATGCCCAGGTAAAGGAGGGCGCTTTTGAACCTGAACCCGAACGATTTGTCCAGAAAGGGGTAATTTTCGTCGATAACGAGGTCTATTTCCTTTTTTGGGGGAATCATGTGGGCGTCAAGAACATCGGGGTAGGTAAACCCGAGATGCGGGACATAGGGTTTTTCCGGTTTTTTTGTTTGTTTTTGCTGAACATATAGCCGCATTTTTTTGAGGGTTGCCAATTTCAAGTGCATCGGTTTCAGTCCTTACATTTACCGTAGAGGGCTTTTTGAACAGCTTTATCCACCGCGTTCTCAATCGCCCGGTTCAAATTATCCAAAATTGCCTGTTGCAACTTATCCATAGCCTCTTCAGGGGAAGGCGGCACTGAAAAAAGCTCATAGGGAGCAACATCCAACGCCGCCGCTAACCGATCCAAAACGTCAGCGGTGGGAAATTTCCGGGCAATTTCAATCATGGCGAGATAATGAGTAGACAAATTTGCCCGTTCAGCTAGTGTGGGCTGTGTTATACCGAATTTCCGCCTTTTTTCCTTTAAATTCTTCGCCAAAGTCTCCCGAATACCTTCCATCTGCTTACCTTTAGAGTAATTATAAGTACCTATAGGAGTCTGACAAATTGTCCATTATGTCATTATTATGCCCTGGTAGATAGATTTCTTGTAGTTTTCTTTGTTGTGATGGGGAAAATTTGGAAATTTTGCTATAATGAGCCTCCGCAAAGCAGGACTTCGGGATATTAAACCAGGCTTTCGAATAAACGCCGGACGGTTCCCATCGGCTTAGAACCTGTTCAATATTTTTTCCAAATTTCCAACCAGATATATCCGGATGTATAATGAAATAAAACAGCAGGAAAGGTAGGGATGGTATGAGAACAACCTGCCCAAGCGACATCAGCCGGGAACAATTCTCTATACATAGAGTCTGTCCACAAAGTCGGTTACTTTGTGGACAGACCTTGCATTTTCTCACCTAA
Organism: Treponema sp.; assembly: GCA_031283505.1. The sequence goes on from JAITBO010000087.1 coordinate 7,579, forward strand.
AGGTTACGAAAATGCAGATTTTAAGGTAGTCTGTCCATAATGTGTCTACATTATGGACAG
>JAITBO010000112.1 GCA_031283505.1 Treponema sp.
TATAGAAGCAGGGATAGAGGCGACGAATAATCCGGCGGAATTGACGATACGGCAAAGCATAGTGGACCGGATAGTGACGCAGGGAAGCCGGGGAGTAGCGGGCAATGAGTGGCATGAGCGGTTCCGGAGTATTTTTACGACGTGTACTCTGCAAAACATTTCGGTAATGAATTATCTGAAAGAATGTTTATGCGCATATTTTGGCATGAGGCCGTTCCCTAATCTCATAAATCCAGCCTAATAGCCGTGAACGGTTACCTTTTGGGACTATCATGGAAACCACTCCCAATTATATGGTCATTATCAATGGGAATGCTGAGGTAGAATATATCAGCGCGTCTCTGTCCTCTAATCTCGGCCTTATCCAAAGGCAATATGTGGAAAAACGGCCCCTTCTTGATTTGTTTTCATCTGGGGAATTGAAAATGAAATTTCAGGAATTTATGGAACGGAGCGGTTTTATCGAGGAGAATTTTGAGCTCACCGTCAAAGGGAAAAAGACGTGGTTTATGATGCGGTCTTCTCCCCTGGAGGAAGGGAAGTTCTCCCGGCTTTTTGAATGGACGGATATTACGCCTATCATGGAGGCGAAGAACGAAACGGAATCCGCAGCCAGGGCAAAAGATGATTTTCTAACCAACATGAGTCATGAAATCCGTACCCCCATGAACGCCATAATCGGCATGACGGATCTGATGCTGACCAACCCCCTGGAACCGGAACAGTTGACCCGTGCGGATACTATCAAGGGAGCCGCACTTTCCCTGCTCAACATCATCAATGATATTCTGGACTTTTCCAAGATTGACGCCAGAAAAATGGAGATCGTCTTCAAGCCTTTTAAATTTGCCGAACTCATTTCTGACACCGTTAACATGATTGCGGTCAAGACAAGCGCCGCCAGCCTGTCTTTGACGACGGCTATTTCAAAGAATATCCCGCCGATCATTAATTGCGATGAAATCCGGCTAAAACAGTGTCTTGTCAATATTTTGAATAACGCCGTTAAATTCACCAATAAAGGGTATATACAACTTCGGGCCTGGGCAGACCAGCTTCCTACCGGTAGCGTCAGACTACATTTTTCCATACGGGATACGGGCATAGGCATCAGGCAAGAGGACATGAGGAAGCTCTTTGGCGAATTCCAGCAGATTGACACCCGGAGAAACAGAAATATTGAGGGTACGAGTCTCGGTTTGGCTATTACCCGCCGCCTGGTAGAACTGATGGGCGGGACCATCAGCGTGGAAAGCGTTTACGGATCGGGAACTACTTTTTCATTTTATGTGACTAGTGAAGGGCCCCATGAAGGCTGGCTGGCGGAGATTCCTGAAAATGAAAAACTGCGGGTCCTTTGCTATGAGCCTCATCCCTTCAATGCCCGTGCCTTTAACGATATGCTCTAGGATGTTTCCGTTGCCGGCGATGTATGCATTGCTTCCGACAGGTTTCAACAACTTCTGAATACCGGCAAATATACCCATGTGTTTTTCGACAAAACAGGCAAAAGCATAGTCCGCGGATTTCTGGGCTGTCAGGGAACGGAATTTATTCTTCTCAAAGACATTTCCGATAAATACGATCGGGACATACCGAATGTGATAAACCGGCCTGTTCTCATTCTGGCTTTGGCGGATGTGCTGAACGGGAAGAACCGTTACGAACGGCGGCCTGTCCGGGAGGATGGCTCCGTTAGCGGATCACTGGTGATCAGGAATTGCCGGGTGCTGGTGGTTGACGATAATGACGTCAATCTCACGGTGGCTATGGGACTCCTGCGGCGTTACGGTGTCACGGTGGATACCGCTTCCGGAGGAGAAGAAGCGCTGGAGAAAGCCCGTAACAAAGACTATGATATTATCTTTATGGATCACATGATGCCCGGCATGGACGGTCTGGATACCACCAAAGCGATCCGGGCCCTGAACGGTCCTCGTGCCCAGGTCGTGATAATCGCCCTAACCGCCAATGCGGTGGTCGGTTTTCAGGAACAGTTTCTTGAAGCCGGGATGAACGGTTTTCTTTCAAAACCCATCATCATTAAAAACCTGCGGGAAACCCTTCTGGCTCATCTGCCCTCGGAAAAGATCGTAAGTTCCTGAGGAAAATTTGGGCGTATCAGTCCCTTCGGGCCTGTGCTGTAAGGAAATTATTATAGGTCATCTCCATACGAAGATGGGCGTATCAGTCCCTTTGGGCCTATGTCGAATCCCGACTGTATGGCCAGAGCGCCTAAACGCAACCGTTGCTTGTCTTGGTGGGTAAGCAAAGTGATCGCATATTTACGGAGACAGGCTGATATTTGGGTAAACTCGTCCAGGATCCGCTTTTTCCCTGTCTTGTCGGATTTGCGGTAAGGAACCGCCCGTTCGCTGGTAAGCGTCCGTCGTTCTTGCATATTTAACGTGAGGCATTGCTATTGCCCAGGGATACAAAGAGGACTATAATAAGTATCCTCATGAAGCAACCCCAAGGCATTGATAGAAGCTCCCGGCAACTGGGCCAGGGGGCGATTTTTTTATGCGCCGTTCTGTGGAGTACCAGCGGCTTATGCATCAAACTGGTGGACTGGCATCCCATTCTGATAGCGGGAGCGCGCAGTTTTCTTGCCGTCCTGGTCTTGACAGCCGTCAAGTTCCTCAAGCCCCGCAGGGTAAAGGTAAAGAGCCGTCCGGTCTGGGTCTTCGCCGGAGGCTGCGCCTACGCTTCCACCATGATCCTCTTTGTGATCGCCAACAAACTTACCGCTTCGGCCAACGCCATCCTGCTCCAGTACAGCGCCCCGATCTGGGCGGCCATGCTCGGCTGGGCTCTTATCAAGGAAAAGCCCCACTGGGAACACTGGGGCGCCCTGGTTCTGGTCATGGCGGGCATGGTCCTCTTCTTCAAGGACGGCCTTGCGGGAGGCGCCTTTTTGGGGGACAGTATCGCTGTTTTTTCCGGCATCTGCTTCGGGGCTAATTCCGTCTTTATGCGTATGCTCAAAGACGGGGACCCTGCGGACGCCATGCTCTTCGCCCATATCGTCACCGCCCTGGTCAGCATCCCCTTCTTCTTTTTCTATCCCCCTGTTGTAACTGCGGGCACACTCCTGTCCATCGCGTTTATGGGAATCTTCCAGATAGGCGTGGCCTCCCTGCTCTTCGCTTACGGTATAAAACGGGTCCCCGCTATCCAGGCAATGCTCACTGCCATGGCGGAACCCGTCCTGAACCCGGTGTGGGTACTCCTGGCCACTGGGGAAAAGCCCTCGGCGCCGGCAGTCGCGGGGGGCCTCCTCATCGTGACCGCGGTGGCGGCTTCTTCGTTGATAGGAAAACGCCGGGAATCAGATTGAACCGGAGGAGGGGATTTGCTGCTCAAGCCCCTGCGACCGGGCCCAGATCCCAGCCTGTCCCAAAACTAATTGACAGTGCGCTAACACGCACGGTTTTGGGACAGGCTCTTGCAATTTTTCAGGCTTTCAGCCTTACAAAACTACAGATTTCAAGGTTGCTTTCCCAAAA